>JBDQIL010000418.1:0-4938 GCA_040264415.1 Myxococcota bacterium | reverse complement strand
GCCCTGGGGGAGGTCGAGGGCCAGGAAGCCGTCGTCGGGCAGCTCCACCTCGAAGATGACCTCTGGGCCGGACTCGTCGGTGCCGCTCGCGCAGGCGTAGCTGTCGAAGCGGTCGGAGCCGGCGCCGGTGGTGGTCGTGCGCGCCGTGTACGGGAAGCTCGAGACGCAGGTGACGCCGCTCGGGCAGGGGTCGCCCGACGTGCCGTCGGTGCCGTCGCCGCCATCCGAACCGTCGGTGCCGTCGGTGCCGTCGGCGCCGTCGGCGCCGTCCGAACCATCGGCGCCATCCGTGCCGTCGGCGCCGTCGGCGCCGTCGGCGCCATCCGTGCCGTCGGCGCCGTCGGCCCCGTCCGAACCATCGGCGGCCGCGACGGTGCCGGTGTCCGGAGCGTCGTCGTCATCGGCGTCTTTCGGTTGGAAGTCGCACGAGGACAGGGCGACGGCGGCGAAGGCGAGGGGCAGGCGCATGGCTTCTCCGAGCGGTGTCTTGCTGTACCGTACCGAGGCGCCCGCCGCGGGTGACGAGATCGCGAAAGGGCCTGGATTTACAGGCGGAAGAGCCAGGAGAGCTTGGCGAACAGGCCCAGCTCGGTGAGGCCGCGGCCGTCGGTCTCCACCGTGCCCGTCGCGCCGATGTAGGCCTCGGTGCCGGGGTGTCGGATCCAGGTGAGCAGCGCCGATGGCGCCACGGTGGGCGAGGCGATGTCGGGGCTGAGCGTGGTCTGGCCGATCAGGCGCACGCCCCACTCTCGGGTCATCTGAACGTTGAACCGACTCCAGTACCGCGCCGCGCGTTGGGTGGACTGGCCCTCGGGCGTGAACCACTGCCAGGTGGCGAGCAGGTCGAGCCGCGTGCCCACCGTCGGCCGCAGGTTGATCTCGAGGTCGGTCCGGGTCGCGTCGGCGGGCACGAGATCGCCATAGTCGAGCACCCGGCTGCGCTCGGCGGCCACCTCCATGCTCAGGGCGTTGCTCAGCAGCGCCTCGTAGGCGCCGCCGGCCTGCCAGCCGTCCACCGACACGCCGGCCTGCTCGTATTGTGAGAGCCCCCCCCAGCCGACGAGCTCGTGGTTGCCGGCCAGCGTGACGGCCTGGCTGGCCTCGGCGAAGCGCTGCCGGTCCTGATCGCGCTCCTCGACGAGGTTGGCAGAGACCTGGCTGGTGGCGGTGTTGGCGTCGCCGGGCAGCTCGACGGTGTGGTTCACCCGCGCCGCCGCCCGCGTGAGGCCGGACTGGGTGAGGTAGCCCAGCTCGTTGCGGTAGCCGGGGGTGAGGTCCTCCGCCGACAGGGCCCCGCCCGTGCCCAGGGCCGGCTCGCGCGCGACGCTCCCTCCCGCGCGGCCCCCGAGCAGGCGGTCGCCAGGCACCCCGGCGTGGCTCACCGACCCGAAGCCCGACGCGGTCCACACCTCGCCCAGCGGCACCCGCGAGTCGAGCGAGAAGACGTCGCTGGCGGCGCCTTGGGCCAGCCCGGCGTCGAGGCCGTCTGGCCGGACCAGCCGGCGGTCGGCGGCGGTGATCCCGACGTAGCCGTTCTGGGCGAGGTCCCAGCGGGTGCGCGCGAAGGCCGTGGTGGCCTGCGCTCCCTCCACCCCGGCCGCGTCGAAGCCGGGCGTGCCGCGCTCGTGGATGGACGGCCCCGGCGTGCGGTCGAGGGCGTGCAGCACCCCGATGCCCAGCCGCTCGGCCTGCCCCGACAGCTTGACGCCGTAGATGGGGTCGCCCACCGAGCGGGTGTAGAGGGTGTCGTTCTGGTCTTCGAAGGTGTCGACCCCGTCGAGGAAGAAGGGGCGCTGCTCCGGATAGAAGAAGGCGAAGCGCTGGTTGAGGTCGACCTGCAGCACGTCGCCTTCGACCTGGGAGAAGTCGGGGAGCGCCGTGGCCGCGATGCCCAGATCGGGGGTGAGCCCCACGCGGGCGTCGAAGCCGGGTCGCACGGTGTCGATCGCGCGGTCGCCTGGCGACCACGCCAGCGGACCGGTGCCCGCCGGGCCCCGAGACCACGCCCCCCGAAGCGCCGTGACCGGCAGCAACTCGACCCCGGCCCCCTTCGATGACGGGCGGACGCCGGTGAGCCGCGCCCCCTGCTCGAAGGTGCGCGGGTGGCGGGGCTGCATGGCCGGCCACGACAGCTTGACCCCCTCTGCGGGGATCTTGCGGGTGATCATGACGGTCCAGTCCTGCTCGGGCACCCCCCGTGGACCGTCTGTCTCGGGGTAGCGGAGCGACCGGAAGGGCAGCGCCACCTCGAGCTCGTAGCCGCCGTCGATGCGCCGGCCGGCGCTCTGCCAGACGGTGTCCCAGTCGAGGTACCAGGCGCCGTAGGCGTAGCGGATGTCCTGCTGGATGCCGTGCAGGTTGACGTAGAAGATGTAGCCGGTGCGTGCGTCGCCGAAGGGGTCGATGTAGACGCCGATCTGGTCGTCGACGTTGACGTCTTCGCGCGGCGAGATGTGGGCCCGGACGTCTTGGGCGCCCGTGACCCGCACGCCCACGTACAGGTGCGTGTCGCTCTGGAGGAAGCGCACCTCGGTCTGGGACGGGTGGGGTCCGCCCGGAGCCGGCTGGTAGCGCACCAGGTCGGTGATGGGGTCCTGCGCGGCCCAGTCCGCCTCGTCGAGCCGCCCGTCCACCTGCACCGTGGCGGTCGCGGCGCGGACCGGGGCCCGCGGCGCGCTGTGCGCGGCAGAGAGGCTCAGGAGCAGCGCAGGGAGGGTCAACAGAGGGCCGGGTCGGAGCCCAGGCTACCCACTCTGGTCGCCTCGCGCTCGCGTCGACGGGGCGGCGCCGCGACCATCGGCCGGATATCCGGGCGCCACCCCGACCTTCCACCGACCACCCCGAGCCCGCGATGCCCTCCAACACCCACTCGACCGCGATTGGCTACGTCCTCTGGATCTTCGGGTTCACCGGCGCGCACCGCTTCTACTTCGGGAAGCGCCTCACCGGTCTCCTCTGGCTGCTCACGGCAGGGCTCTTCGGGGTGGGCTGGTTCATCGACCTGTTCCTCATCCCCGGCATGGATCGGCAGGCCGACGCCAAGTACGCCGACGGCAAGTACGACTACACGCTGGCCTGGATCTTCCAGACCTTCCTGGGCCCCCTCGGCATCCACCACTTCTACCTCGGCCGCACCGTGCCGGGCCTGATCTGGCTGTTCACCGGCGGGCTCTTCGGCGTGGGCTGGGCCATCGACTTCTGGCGCCTCAACGAGCTGGTGGACCGGGCGAACCGCGACGCCGAGTAGGCGCCGCCCGCGCTCCGGTTCGCCGCTCTCTACGCCAGCCCGAGCTTCGCGTGCAGGCGCGGGTTGTCGAGGTGCTTGACCACCTCGAAGGGGGCGCAGGCGCCGGTGGGGTCCCAGTCGATGGGGCCCATGGCCCGGGCCAAGGCCAACGCCTCGGTGTTGAGCCGGGCGCTGCGCTTGCCCACCCCGAGCAGCGCGCCTCCCATGGCCAGCACCTCGTCGATGTCGGCGGCCGATCGGGTCTGGTCCATGTGGGTGATCCAGGCGGAGAACCAGTCGTCGTCGGGGGCGCTCTTCTTCTTGGACTTCGACAGCTCGTAGAGCAGGCCGTAGCCGCACCGGCGTCTCATGGGGTCGCCGCTCCGCATCCAGTCTCCGGCGAGCTCAGCCGCGAAGGACGCCTTGGCCAGCGCGGCGTCGCAGGACGAGAAGACGTGGGCGAGCTGGCCGCCCTGGAGCTGCTCCACCTGGGCCTCGGCCTGCGCGCGGGTCATCTGCTTCGGGTCGTCGATGAGCAGCGACATCACGCGCGCCTCGTAGAGGTCGTCGGTCCAGAGCAGCCGGGCCAGCGCTGGGTCGCGGCCCACCTGCTTGGCCAGCTTGCGCAGCTTGGTGAGGCCCACGCCCACGCTGCGCATGGGGCTGTCGGGGTACCGCTTCTCCCAGTGGGCGATGCCGCGGGGGTCGGACTCGGCCTCGATCAAGGCGTGGATGTCGGCGGGGGTCATGCGGGCCTCCTGGTTTCGGCGGAGCCTACCGGGTTTCTGGCTCAGCCTGGCCGCGTGACGGCGCTCTTGAGCTGCCCGCAGCCCGCGTCGATGTCGATCCCGCGTCGCACGCGCACCGTGGCGGGCACGCCGTGTTGGTCGAGCACGGCCACGAAGCGGGCCACCGCGGCCTCGTCGGAGGGGCCGCCGGTGTAGCCCCCCGTGGGGTTGAGCGGGATGAGGTTGACGTGGCACTGCAGCCCGCGCAGCAGGCGGCCCAGGCGCTCGGCCTCGGCCGCGCCGTCGTTCTCCCCCGAGATCAAGGCCCACTCGAAGGTCACCCGCCGCTTGGTGGCGGCCTGGTAGTCGCGGCAGGCGGACAGCAGCGCGTCGATGTCGTACTTGCGGTTGACCGGCATCATGGCGCTTCGATGGGCGTCTTCGGTGGCGTGCAGGCTGATCGCGAGCCCCACCTGCAGGCCCTCGGTGGCGAAGCGCCGGATGGCCGGCACCAGGCCCACGGTGCTCACCGTGATGTGGCGCGCGCCGATGCCCAGATCGGCCATGATCCGGCGGATGGCGGTGAGGACCGCGTCGTAGTTGTGGAAGGGCTCGCCCATGCCCATGAGCACCACGTTCGAGAGCCGGTCGCCCTCGGCCTGCAGCTCGCGGGCGTAGACCCAGGCCTGCTCGAAGATCTCACCGGCCGTGAGGTGCCGCGCGAAGCCCATCTGGCCGGTGGCGCAGAAGGCGCAGCCCATGGCGCAGCCCGCCTGGCTCGAGATGCAGGCCGTGTTGCGGCCCGAGGCGTAGCGCATGAGCACCGACTCGATGAGCTGGCCGTCGAGCAGCAGAGCCGCGACGGCACGGTCAAGCGGCTCTACCGGCTCCCCGACGGCCAGCTCATCGAGTCGGTGCTCATGCGCTACGCCTCGGGCCGCAACACGGCCTGCATCTCGAGCCAGGCGGGCTGCGCCATGGGCT
>JBDQIL010000417.1:0-4942 GCA_040264415.1 Myxococcota bacterium | reverse complement strand
TCGGGCGGATCGCCCTTCTTGGGGACATCGTCGGCGGCGCTGAGCCGCCTCAGAAGGGCGCGAAGCCCACCGAGAGCCCGAGGGTGGCCTGGATGAGCGGGAAGCTGCCCGTCTCGTCCTCGTCGAAGTCCACCAGGTCGATCATGCCGTACGACCCGATGCCCATCTCCACCCGGGTGTAGAGGGCCTTGTTCTCGGAGTGGATGCCGAGCCGGGCGCTGGGCCCCACCCGCGTGAGCACCGGTTCGAGCAGCTCGTGGTCGACCAGGTCGCCGCCCTCGGCTTGCATCCAGTGGGCCCCCACCATGGCGTACAGCCCGCGGGCCTTGTTGTTCGGGTAGAGCCGCACCCCCGCGTCGGCGTACTGCAGGTCGGGCGGGTCGCCCGGCGCGGTCTCGCCCTTGAGCTGCATCAGCGCGCCGCCCAGCCGCGGCAGGTACGAGTACGACCCGGTCACCGCGATGGCGGGCCCGACGGGGATCGGCGCCACCAGCTCGAGCTCACCGCCCGCGACGTAGGGGAAGCCGAAGTGCAGGCCCAGCCGCACGTGCCGGCGCTGCGCGTTCACGCTGAACTTCTGCAGCAGCTCCTTGGCCCGCACGCGGTCTTTCTCGACGCCCTTGCCCTTGATGTACATCTGACCCAGCTCCTTGCAGGACTCGAAGTGGGCGTTGTCGCAGGCCGAGAGCAGGTGGCCGGCCGCGATCTCGTTGTCGAAGCTGGTCTTTCGATCGAGGTGGACGTCGGCGAGCTCGGCACAGGCGGGGCCGAACTCGCCGGAGCAGGACTGCTCGAGCAGGAGGTAGGCCGGCTCGGGCGGATCGCCCTTCTTGGGGACATCGTCGGCGGCGAGCCAGTAGCAGCCCTCGGCGTCACCGTTCTCGCAGCCTTGGCGCAGGTAGGCGTCGGGGGCCTGCTCGTCGGGCCACGCGGGGCTGTGGCGCTCGATCACCAGGCGACCCAGCTCGGTGCACGCGTGGGCCGCGCCGATGTCGCAGGAGCGGGTCCAGGCGGTGTAGGTCTCGGGCCAGGTCTTCTTGGACCGCACGAGCCGATCGCCGAGCCCCAAGCAGCCCACCGCGCTCGCCTGGTCGCACGCTGCACCCCACAGCGCCACCGGCGCCGGGGCATCGACCTGCTTGGCCTTGCCGATGCGGCGCTGCTCGGCGCCCGCGATGCACCCGCTCGACAAGCCCGCGTCGCACGCGCCCGTGAACAGGGTCAGGGCCTCGGCGTAGGCGTCGCTCTTGGGGTCGTGGCGCACGAAGAGGTGCCCCGCGCCGATGCACGCCCGCTGCTCGCCAGCGTCACAGGCGTCGGCGAGCTGCTTCTCGGCGCTCTTCACGCGCACGTGCTCGATGCCCCACCGATCGACGTAGTCCCCGAGCTCGATGCAGCCCTGCTCATCGCCGAGCGAGCACCCGCGGAGGAAGGCGGAGAACTCATCCAGCTCGGTCTTCTCGACCGGCCTCACCTGAAGCAGGCGGCCCAGCTGAACGCAGGCCGACGCCAGCGGCAGCGCCGGGTCCTCGCACTCCTGAACCGTGCGGAGCGCGAAGGCCTCGTCACGCCGGCGGGTGGCCTCGTCGCAGGCGTCGGCGCGCCCCAGCACGCAGGCCTGATCGAGGCTCAGCAGCGCGCGATCATGCGTGCCGGCGCGGTCGAAGGCTGCCGAGAGCAACATGCAGCCCTCGCCGACATCCTCGAGGCGGCGAAGCCGCTCGCCGAGCGAGCCGGAGGCGTCGACCGCGCACGCGAATTCGAGCAGCCCGGTGGTCACGCGGTCGGTGGCGTCGGGCCGCTGTCGCAGGCGCTCGCGGGCGACGTCGTGGCAGGCGTTGGCGTCTTGGGTGGCGCAGGAGGCGGCGCCCGCGGCGAGCGAGGGGGTCGCCAGCGACACCGCGTCGAGGCAGGCGCGGTACACGCCCCGCTCGCAGGCGACGCCCAGCATGCGCGCCGCCTCGTCGGTCGCGCCGGGCAGGTCGGAGAGCTCGGCCACGACGGCGCGGCCGGCCACGAGGCAGGTCTCGGGAAGCGAAGGCACACAGTCGGGCAGGCCGCGGGTGCCGCGGGGGCGCTCTACCGACCAGACCGCGAGGCCGCCGGTCTCGGGCACGAGCAGGTGCTCGACCGACTCGCCCTGGAAGGCGCGCACGCGGGCGGCCTCACCGAATCGCTTCGCGGCGCGGTCGGGCGCGACCACCCGCACGCCGTCCTCCCCCGAGATCACCCAGTCCGCGGTGGACAGCGCCCACCACACCGGCGACACGCCCGCGGCGGCTGCAGGGTCGGTCGGCTCGCCAGCCCGAACCCATGCGCCGGTCGTGGGATCCAGCGACCAGGCGACGCTGCTCGCGTCGACCGCCTGCGGCTGACCCTGATCGGTGCGGTGCCAACGGACCGCGGGCGCAGAGAAGCCGTCGGGCCATGGCAACAGGCCCACCTCGGTGGCGTGGGCGAAGGGGGCGCGCTGCACCTGCACGACCACGTCGCCCTCGTCCGTCTCGAAGGTCAGCTGGACCAGCCGGGCCGGCCCGGACGCCACCTGCGCGCGGGCCGCCGCGGGGTCGTCGAAGACCTGACCGTCGACCGCGATCAGCACCCATCCGGGCTGCACGCCGGCCGACGCGAACTCGGCGGGGAGCGCCTCGGGGAGCACCCAGCGATCTTCGGCGTCGAGGTCGAAGTTCAGCGGCAGGCCCGGCAGGCCCGCGCCCAGCGCGGACGACAGCAACGTGGTCAGAAGCAGCATGGCGAGACTCCAAGGGGATCCTGCGTCCTCGTATTCAGTCTGCTTCGCCGGCGTTCGCGGGCGTGAGGTCGGCGCGAGGTCGGATCGGGGCGGGCGTCGGGTCGGGAGGTCAGGCCGGCCATACCGGCTGCGACGACCAGCCCGCCGGCCAGGCCTCGCCACGGTTGCCGGGGATGTCGTCTCCCCCAGGCCCCGTCACGAAATTGCCCTGATCGGCGAAGGCGCGCTCGGTGCTGGTGCGGCCGTCGCGGCTGCGGAGCGGCGCGATGGCGCCGTGGCCATCGGAGACGGCGCAGACCTCGTGCGGGGCGGCGCGCAGATCGACCAGCGCCCCCTTTCGCTCCGGGTTGAGCAGCTGCTCCTCGTTTCCGACGGGGTCGGCGACGGTCTTGGCCTTGAGGGTCCACACCAACAGCGACGTGGGATCGCGTTCGGGGTGCGCGCCCGCCAACAGGTCGGCGCGCCCGTAGAACTGCTTGCCGATGTCGTTCTGGTTGACGGGGCCGGCCATCAGGCAGACGCCCGCCAGCAGGTCGGCCTCGTCGGGGAGATCGATGCAGCCGGCCAGCTCGGCGGTCAGCGCGCTGCGAGAGGCGGCGGCGCCCGCGGCCCGCACCGCCGCCAGCCAGTCGATGCCTGCCGCCTCGACCTGTTCGCGATCGAGGCCGCCGATGTAGATGCGCTGACCCGCCAGCGCGAAGGCCTTCCGCCCGCGGGCCGCGTTGCGCGAGAGGGCCTTGCCCAGCGGCAGGTCCGCCCACTTGGGCAGGTCCTCGACCACGTGGTCGGTGATGTCGGACAGCTCCCCGCGGATCTGTCGCAGGCGACCCTTCCCGCCCGGCGTGAGCACGTCGACCCGCTCCAGCAACAGCAACCGCTTCGCGCGCTCCCGCTCCGCCCCGGACCACCGACAGAAGGCGTTGTAGCCAGCCCGACCCGCCATCACGACCAGCTCGTCAGGCACGTCCATGTCTTGGCGGGTGTGGTACGGCGCGGGGGCCTTGTCTTCGGCGTTGACGCCCGGCTGGATGCGCTCGCTGCGGAAGGCCAGCAGGTTCGCCCCGATCTTGCGCCACGTCTCGGCCGTGCCGGCGATGGGCTCGGGCAGCGTGCCCACCTGAACGGCGAGCTGGAGCCCCCACCCCGCCCGACGCTCGGCCGACGTGAGGCCCGCGAGGTCTTCGAGCCGGCGGATGCCCTCGCGGTTCTCGACGCGGGCGGCCCCCGCGAACGGCGCCATCAGCGCGTTCGCGCCGCGGGCGCCGCCCGACGCCACGACCGCCGCCCGCTCCATCGCCTCTGCGAGGATGCCCGTGTGCAGATGGGGCAGGTAGCCGATGGTGGGGATGTCATCGTCGTGACGGGTCTTCTTGCGCCAGGCCCGCGACAGCACCGTCGCCAGGCTTCGGATGGGCTTGTGGCCGACGAAGGTGAGCAGCATGGTGAACGGCGTGCGGTACGGGCAGCCCAGCACCAGGTGGGTGTGACTGGCCCCCGGCAGCGCCGGCCCTTCGCGGCCGTGCAGCCGGTCGAGCAGGGTCGCGACCTCGGCGCTCTGGGCCGGGCCCACGGTGACCTGGCGGAAGCCGCGAAAGTTGGTGGACTGGCGCGACGACAGCACCCCCAGGCTGCACTCCTCGAAGAGCTGCTGCTCGGTGAGCGCGGGCCCATCGACGAATCGACCCGGCGGGGTCAGCGACAGCAGCGCTGCGGCCTGTCTCGCCTCGTCGGCCGAGAACGGCACGCGGGTGCGGTACCCGACCGGGCTCCCGCTCTGGAGGCCGCGGGGCAGGTGGTAGCGGTTCGGGCGCTCCCCTTCGCGCGGCCAGGTCGCGTCTCTGCGACACAGCTGATCGGCTGGGGGGAGCGGGACCGGGACGAGGGTGACGGGGAGCGACGACATGCGGCCGCGTATCCAGCCCTTCGGCCCGCCGCGACCCCGCTCAGATCTCCACGAGCGTGTAGGCGTCACCACCCTCGTCAGGGTGGGCCGGGCGCCAACGGCGCACCTGCGGGTGGTCGGGCAGGGCCCTCCGCACCGCCTGCTTGAGGGCGCCCGTGCCATGCCCGTGCAGCACGAAGCCCACCCGCTGGCGCCGCTCAAGCAGCTGCGACAGGAAGCGATCGACCTGCGTGAGGGCGTCATCGACCCGCTGGCCTCGCAGATCGCAGGTGTTGGAGGTCATGCGA
>JBDQIL010000416.1:0-4961 GCA_040264415.1 Myxococcota bacterium | reverse complement strand
GACACGCGCGCGGCCCGCGCTCGACCACCCCCGGGGGTGCCGTCCCTCGTCGGAGTTCGCCATGCCTGTCCCCGCTACTCAGCCGCCACTCGTCGGCGCCCGCGGCCTCAACGTCGCCCGCATCCTCGACCAGAGCCTTCTGGTGAAGGTCGAGAAGCCGAGCCGGTACCTGGGCACAGAGACCAACTCCGTGACCCTGGACAAGAAGGACCCCGCAGAGATCGAGGTCCGCATCGCCCTCGCCTTCCCCGACCTCTACGACATCGGGCTCGGCAACCTGGGCCTGCACATCCTCTATGCCATCCTCAACCAGCGCCCCTGGGTCTGGGCCGAGCGGGTCTACTCCCCCGGGCTCGACATGGAGGCCGAGCTGCGGGCCGCGGGGCTCCCGCTGTTCGCGCTCGAGAGCAAGGACAGCCTCGAGGCCATGGACGGCATCGGCTTCACGCTGCAGTCCGAGCTCAACTTCACCAACATCCTCAACATCATCGACCTCGCCGGCATGGCGCTCCGCACCGAGAACCGACGCCCCGACGACCCGCTCACCTTCGCGGGCGGTCCGGCCGTCTTCAACCCGGAGCCGCTGGCGCCGTTCATCGACTTCTTCGTCTTCGGAGACGGTGAAGACATCGTGGTGGAGATCGCCGAGGCGCTTCGGCGGGTGCCGCGGTCGGCGGGGCGCGCCGCCCGCCTCGCAGAGCTGTCGAAGCTCGAGGGCGTCTATGTGCCTGCGCTCTACCCAATGGAGACGCTGCCCGACGGCCGGGTGCTCCCCCCGGTCGACGGACCGAAGATCCGCAAGCGCATCGCCCGCACCCTCGAGGGCAGCACCTTCCCGGTCGACTACATCGTGCCCTTCACCCGACAGGTCCACGATCGGATCTCGCTCGAGGTGCTCCGCGGCTGCACCCAGGGCTGCCGCTTCTGCCAGGCGGGTATGACCACGCGCCCCGTGCGCGAGCGGTCGATCGACAACATCACCGACCTCATGCAGCGCACGCTCGACGCCACCGGCTACGAAGAGGTGTCGCTCGTGTCGCTCTCCACCTGCGACTACAGCCACGTTCGCCAGATGGTCGATGCCGTGGTGCAGAAGGCGGCCCCGCAGCGCGTGGGGGTGTCGCTCCCGTCGCTGCGGCTCGACAGCTTCTCGGTCGACCTCGCCGACATGGTGGCCGGCATCCGTCGCACCGGCCTCACCTTCGCCCCCGAGGCGGCGTCGCCCCGGCTCCGGTCGGTCATCAACAAGTGGATCCCCGACGAGGAGCTGCTCACCATGGCCGAGAAGGCCTATGGACTGGGCTGGGACCACGTGAAGCTGTACTTCATGATCGGGCTGCCCACCGAGCGCGACGACGACATCGTGGCCATCGCCGACCTCACGCTGAAGACCCTGAGCGTGGGGCGCCGCCTCAACCGGAAGGCCAAGGTCAACACGGGCGTGAGCACCTTCGTGCCCAAGCCGTTCACGCCTTTCCAGTGGGCGCAGCAGATCGGCCCAGAAGAGACCGAACGACGCCAGGCCATCCTGGGCGACCGCTTCTACAAGGAGCGCGCCGTGAAGTTCGGCCGGCACGAGTCGGGGACCACCTTCCTCGAGGGCCTGGTGAGCCGGGCCGACCGTCGGGCGGGCGACCTCATCGAGGCCGCCTTCCGGCAGGGCGCGCGCTTCGAGGGCTGGGACGAGCACCTCGACATGGACGCGTGGATGCGCGCGGTCGAGGAGGTCGGCTACGACGTCGAGCACGCCCTGCGCGAGCGAGACGTCGATGAGCGTCTGCCGTGGGATCACATCGACATCCTCATCCCGAAGTCGTGGTTCCAGGAGGACTGGAAGCGGGCGACGGAGCTCAAGCACGCCGAGGACTGCCGCCACTCCAAGTGTCACCGCTGCGGCGTGATCGACCAGGAGCGGGACCTGTGCGCGCACATGCTCCGGTCGAGCATCGACGGCCGCAAGTCCGAGGCGAAGTGGGAGCGCCCCGAGCGCCCCGCCGAGCTGGGCCAGCAGCCCGCCGAGCCCGGTCAGCCTCCCATCCGCCCCCCCGAGAAGCCCGCCGCGCAGCGGCTGGTCTTCCGCGTCGGCGTGCTCGGCCAGGCGCGCTTCCTCAGCCACCTCGAGACGATGAACGCTTGGATGCGGGCCCTGCGCCGGTGCCGCGCGCCGCTCGTCTACTCCGAGGGCTTCCACCCGCACCCCAAGCTCGCCTTCAGCGGCGCGCGCCCCGTCGCCGAGCAGACCCTCGGCGACTACATGGACATCATCCTCAACGAGCGGGTCGATCCATCCTTGCTGCTGACCCAGCTGCAGGCCACGGTGCCGCCTGGCTTCCGGGTGCTGGGGGTGCGCGAGGTCAGCCTCAAGGCGCCGTCGCTCATGAGCAGCGTGGCGGGCGCCGACTACCTCTTCTTGGTGGACGAGCCGCCCGCCGATCTCGCCGATCGCCTCTCGGGGTTGCTCGCACGCGACACCGCTGAGGTGCAGCGCCGCAAGAAGGGCAGCGGGCGCAAGCGCAACCCCCCGATGCGCACCCTCGACCTGCGCCCCCACATCGCTCACCTCGCCATGACCGACGCCACCCTGGGGCCGGTGGAGGTGCGCGAGGGCCAGGCGGTCGTCGAGGTGCGGCTCGACACCAACGACCAGGGGCGCGGCGCCAGGCCCACCGAGATCATCAGCTTGCTGGGGCTCGACGCCGAGCGGGTGGACGTGGTGCGCCTCGACACCCGCTTCCGAGACGACCCCCCGCCCCCGCCCCGCGTCGAGGAGAGCGCGGGGGCGGCTCCGCGCGCCGGCTGACGCGCCCCTGACGCCGCGGCACCGCGCCGCGGTTAGACCCAACGTCCTGCGCTCGCCGCGCAGGTCCGGCACGCAGCGGAGGCGCCGATGTTCGAACTGACCGACGACCAGCAGATGTTGCGCGACGCGGCCGCCGAGGCGGCGCGACGCATCCTGGGCGGCACGCTCAAAGAAGACGACGAAGCCGAGCGCTTTCGCCCCGAATACCTGCGCGCGCTGGGCGAAGCGGGCCTCTGCGGCGTACAGACCGCCGAGGAGCACGGCGGCCTCGGCCTCGGGTACGTCGAGTACGCGATCGTGCTCGAAGAGATCGCCAAGGTGTCGGCCAGCTACGCGGTCTCGGTCGCCGTGACCGGTCTCCCACAGGTGATCCTGAGCACCTACGGCACGCCCGCTCAGAAGGCGACGTGGATGCCGGGCCTGGCCACTGGCGAGCTGCTCGGCGCCTTCGCCTTGTCCGAGCCGGGCGCCGGCAGCGACGCCGGCAGCCTGCTCGCCACCGCCCGCCGCGAGGGTGATCAGTACGTGCTCAACGGCACGAAGTTCTGGATCACCCACGGCGGCTACGCCGACCTCTACATCGTGATGGCGCGCACCGGGGGTCCCGGCCCCAAGGGCATCTCGGCCTTCCTCGTCCCCGGAGACACGCCTGGCGTGTCGTTCGGCAAGAAGGAGGAGAAGATGGGCATGCGCGCGTCGCCCACGGTCGAGATGATCCTCGAGGACGCCCGCATCCCCGCCGCCAACCTGCTCGGCGAAGAGGGCGTCGGCTTCAAGGTCGCCATGAGCGCCCTCGACTCGGGCCGCATCACCATCGGCGGCATCTCCATCGGGATCAGCCAGGCCGCCCTCGACGTGGCCACCGACTACGCCTGCCAGCGCCGGCAGTTCAAGAAGGCCATCATCGACCACCAGGGGCTCGGGTTCATCCTGGCCGACATGGCCGTGCGGATCGAGCAGGCCCGCCTGCTGGTGCACAAGGCCGCGTGGATGCGCGATCGGGGCCGCCGGTACAGCCACGTCGCCGCGATGGCGAAGTGCGCGGCGACCGACTGCGCCATGGCGGTCACCACCGACGCCGTGCAGGCCATGGGCGGCTACGGCTACACGCGAGAGTACCCGGTCGAGCGGTACATGCGGGACGCCAAGATCACGCAGATCTTCGAGGGCACCAACCAGATCCAGCGCCTCGTGATCGCCCGACACCTGAAGCGCACCTACGGCGACGGATGACCAGCTCTCGCCAGCCGCTATACTGCCGCGCCGGGGCTCGCTCCCCCGGTCACCCTTCTGGGTGTCGACTCGCCCACCTGAGGCGCGACGAGCGAACCCTCGCCTCCATCTCGCCCCTTGGCGTCGAGCAGCCGCGGCCACCGAGGATCACCAGCCGATGAAATCCTGCCCCATCTGCGGTTCGACCTACGCGGACCGGGTCGACTTCTGCTTCCAAGACGGCGCCCCGCTGGTCGCTGCGGCGCCTGCGGCCGCGACGACCACCGAGGAGCCCTCGCAGGAGGTCGCGACCGCCAACCTGACCGACGCGCCCGAGCCGCGCCTGCCGCCGCGCCGCTCGCCGGTAGACCAGCTCGCTCCCGGTGACCTCCCCGAACCGGCGAGCCTCTCCAAGCCGGTCCCTGCAGACGAGGCCCCCACCGAGGCCCCGGAGATCGCAGAGCCCGTCTCGCCCATCGATGATCCGGAGGAGGAAGCCTCCACCGAGGTCATGGAAGACCTGCCGGACGCCGAGCCCATCGCGCCGCCCGCCTCCCCCTTCAGCTCGCCGACCCTGGTCCCGACCGGTGACGAGTTCGACCGTCTCGAGGGTGAAGAGTCGCTTCCCGCGCCGCAGCCCATCACCGACGTCAAGACCGAGGCGCCGCTGCCGTCGCTCCCCGTGGGCGCCAGCGGCCCGACCACCATCAGCGAGCTCGATGGCCTCGACCCAGCAGTCGACGCCGACGAGACCCCAGGGGGGGCGGAGCCGCCCGAAGCCCCCGACGCGCTCGACGCGGCCGAGGCGGCCTTCCTCGCGGGTGGCACCAGCGAGGCTTCGACCGGACCTCCAGAGACCAAACGAAACCACGGATCGCTGAGGTCGGTGCCCGGCGGAAGGGCGTTCTTGAACGCAGCGAACGACTCAGGGAAACCCCAGACCGTCTCG
>JBDQIL010000415.1:0-4962 GCA_040264415.1 Myxococcota bacterium | reverse complement strand
GTCTGGTCGCCGTGCTCCACCTCGTGGGCAGCCGCGGGCGCCTGGGCCGGATCAGGTGCGCGCTGCGTGGGCTCACCGGGGATGGGGGAGGGGACCAGCAGGGTCTCCTCGTCGAGCCCGGCGGCGGGCGGCGGCGTCGCGCCTGGCGCGGGGGCGGCCCACTTCGGCACCGGCGCCTCGATCGACGCGTCCAGCGAGAGCTCTTCGTCGTCGGCCTCGGTGGCGGGCGCGGGCGCGTCGCCGGTGAGCGGCGCGAGGAAGGCCCGCGTGTCTGCGACGATCGAGCTGAACGAGTAGCTCGCCATCAGCCCCCGCAGATCTTCTCGAAGCACGAAGGCCCGCTGATAGCGGTGCCGGGGGTTGACCGAGAGCGAGCGGTAGAGAACCTTGTCGAGCCCGCGCATCACCGCGCGCGCCTTCGCGAGCGGCTCCTCGACGTCGGCCCGCCGCACCCGATGGATGGTCTGGAGGTTGCTGTCGGCGCGGAACAGCGGCTCGAGCGTGAGCAGCTCGTAGAGGATGGCCCCCAACGAGAAGATGTCGCTCGCCGGGGACAGCTGCTGGCCCGACCGGGTCTGCTCGGGCGACAGGTACTCCATGCGGACCGGCATGGGCGCGGTCATCGCCGCCGGCCCGAGGGCCGTGGGCGACCGGGACAGGCCGTACCCGCCCACGAGCACGTTGCCGTCGCGGGTGACCCGGATGGCCGCGGGCCGCAGGCCCAGGTGAAGGATGCTCGAGGCCCCGGTGCCCGCCCCGACGCGGCCGTGCAGCGCCTCGAGCCCATTGCAGATCTGCGTGGCGAGGTGCAGGAACACGTTGGCCGGCATGGGCTCACCCGAGGCTCGGCAGGCCGTCAGGATCTGCTGCAGGTCGACGCCCTCGACCCATGCCTCGATGATGAACCGCTCGTCGCCGTCTTCGACCCAGTCGAGGACATCGACCAGCAGCGGGTGTTGCAGCGCCGCGAGGTCGGCGACCCGCGCCCGGACCGACTCGAGCCGGGCGGGATCGTGCCGGATGTAGGGCAGGACACGCCGCACCACCACGGGCACGCCGCCGCTCGCGTCGAGCCGACCGAGGTAGCTCTCCGCGACGCTGCCGGTGCCCAGCTGGCGCACCAGCGTAAACGGGCCGACAGTCATGGGCAGGAGGAGCATCGGGGCCCTCGGGGAAGTGGCCGGGCGTTCAGGGGGCTCTTAGCGGGTGTCGAAGCGGATGGTCAAGCGGTCGCGACCTCCTGCGCGGCTGCTCTCGTGCCCTTGGAGCTCTGGCGCCGATGTTCCTCTGGATGCTGCTCGCCGCCTGCGTCCTGCACGCCAACCGCGCGGGCCTGGTCCAGGTCGAGGGCGAGCGGGTCGTGCTCGTGGCGCCCGAGGGCGCCGTCATCCGGCTCGTGCCCACCCCCGAGGGGGCGCCGCTGCGCTACCTCGAGGGCGCCCGCGTGTCGGTCGACGGCCGGCTCGCGGGCCGTCGCTTGCGCCCCCGCGACTTCACGGTCATCGACGCCGGAGACGGGTCGGCGCCCTTCGTCGGCCCCCTGCGCCGGTACGGCAGCAACTGGCTCATCGACGACCGAAACTCGGGGGCCACGATCCTCCTCGACGAGGCGAGCCTCGGCGAACTTCGCGACCACGAGGGCCGGCTCGTCATGGTCATCGGGTACGTGGTCGGCGCGCAGCGCGTCAACGTCGTGATGTGGAAGGTGCTCGAGCCCGTGCCTTGATCGCGCGGGGGCAGGGTTAGGGGGCGCGCCCGCATCGGAGCCCCGCATGTCTCGCCGCCTCGCCCTCCTCTCCGTCTCCGACAAGACCGGCATCGCCGACCTGGGCCGAGGCCTGGTCGATGCCGGCTTCGAGCTGCTCAGCACGGGCGGCACGGCGCGGGCCCTCTCCGAGGCGGGCGTCCCGGTCACCAAGGTCAGCGACTACACCGGCTCCCCCGAGATCATGAACGGCCGGGTCAAGACCCTCCACCCGAAGATCCACGGGGGCATCCTGGGCCGGCGCGACGCCCACGCCGCAGAGGCGCGGGCCCACGGCATCGGCTGGATCGACGTGGTGGCCGTCAACCTGTACCCCTTCGTCGAGACGGTTCGCCGAGACGGGGTCACTGCCGACGAGGCGGTCGAGCAGATCGACATCGGCGGCCCGACCATGGTGCGCGCGGCCGCCAAGAACCACGCCCACGTCACGGTGGTGGTGGATCCCTCGGACTACGCGGCGGTGCTGGCAGAGCTCGCAGAGGGGGGCGCCACCACCCCCGAGACCCGGCGGCGCCTCGCCGCGCGGGCCTTCGGGCACACCGCCGCCTACGACGGCGCGATCTCCGACTGGATGATGCGCGCGCGGGGCGACGACGCGGGGCGCCCCGGGCTGCCTGGCTCCGAGAGCGCGCTGCCCATCCTGCGGCATGCCAGCCTTCGATACGGCGAGAACCCCCATCAGCGAGCGGCCTTCTACGGTGAGCCCGGCGCCGAGGGGCGGTCCTTGGCCCGGGCCACGCAGCTGAAGGGCAAGCAGCTCAGCTTCAACAACCTCGCCGACCTCGACGCGGCCCTTCGCGCGGTCTTCGAGTTCGACGAGCCGGCCTGCGTCATCGTCAAGCACGCCAACCCCTGCGGCGCGGCGGTGCACCCCGATGGGCTCGCGGCCGCCTTCGAGCTGGCGCTGAGCGCCGACCCGGTCAGCGCCTTCGGCGGCATCGTGGTGTGGAACCGGCCCGCCGATGCCGACGCCATCCGCGCCCTGCGGCGGTCCCGGAAGATGTACGAGATCATCGCCGCGCCCGGGTTCACAGACGAGGCTCGCGAGATCTTCCCCCCGAAGCCGGGGATCCGGATCATGGAGCTGCCGGGGGACTGGGCCGAGAGTCGGCCGGCGGGCTTCGACGCCCGACGCGTGCAGGGCGGCTGGCTGGTTCAGGACTGGGACCTCGGGGCCCCGATGGCATGGGAGGTCGCCTCGAAGCGCGCCCCTGACCCGGCAGAGGCCCAGGCCCTGCGCTTCGCGTGGCGCTTGTGCCGCAGCGTCAAGTCGAACGCCATCGTGCTCGCGCGCGCTCAAGACGGCGGCTTCGTGGCGAACGGCGTGGGCGCCGGGCAGATGAGCCGGGTGGACTCGGTGCGCCTGGCGCTGTCGAAGGCCACGCGGCCGGTCTCGGGCTCGGTGCTCGCCTCCGACGCCTTCTTCCCCTTCCCCGACGCCGCAGAGGTGGCGATGGAGGCGGGCGTGCGCGCCCTGGTGCAGCCGGGCGGCGCGCTGCGCGACGCCGACGTGCTCGCGGCCGCCGACGACCGCGACGCGGCCATGGTCTTCACCCGCCACCGCCACTTTCGGCACTGAGCCCCCGTCCGGTGGCGGGCGCGCACCTGGCCCGAGCGGTGCGGTCGTGTAGACTCGACCCCCTGGAGCGCGCATGAACCGGACCTGGTGCTTCTCCTGTGGAGATCCTGTGAGCGGCGACGGCGGTCGCCTCGCGCCCCTGTGCGAGCGCTGCCGCGTGTCGGGGCGTCAGGTCGACTCGGCGAGCCTGCGCTGGGTCGTTCGCACCACCGACGGCGGCGCGCGGGGGCCCATGTCGCGCGACGCGCTGGTCGATCAGCTGGCCCGCAAGGCCTTGGCCCCCGAAGACCAGGTCGCCCGGGTGGGTGGGCGGTGGGTGCGCCTCTGCGAGCACCAGGACTTCTGCCGCTACTTCCTCCCCGGCACCGACGAGGCCGCGAAGCTGGACGCCGAGCAGAAGGCCGACCGAAAGTCGAAAGACGCGTACGTCAACCGCCGCAGGCTCAAGGTCGGCGGCGCCGTCTTGGCCGCGGTGGGCGGCGTGACCCTCGCGATCGTCAGCTCGCAGCGGGGCCTGCTGGTGGTCCCGCAGGCCTGGGTGGATGAGGCCACCGGCTGGTTCAGCGGGGCGACCGGCGAGCTGGGCGGCCGCATCGAGAGCGCGGTCGACGCCGACAAGGCGCTGGCCGACGCCCGCGCTGGTCGGGCCATTCCGGGGGCCGCCCTGGTCACCCGACTGCAGACCCAGTGGCCCGATGTGCGAGAGCCCGCCGCGCTGCACATCACCCGCGGGAAGGTGGCGCTCTGGCGCGGCACCCGCGCCGACGCGCAGCGGGCCCGAGAGCACTTCGGGCAGGCCATCGCGGCGGCGCCGCGCGACCCCGAGGCCACCTCTGGCTACGCCCGCGCCGCCGCGCGCCTGGCCTACGCCGTGCCCGAGCTGGTCGACGACATGACCATCGCGGCCGAGCGCACCGCTGCGCTGGACCCCGAGTCGCCTGCGGCCTTCCTGGCCCGCTCCGAGGTGGCGCTGGCGGGCGGGAGCTCCGACCTCGCCCTCGACCTGGTCACCCGCTGCGGCGATCCGCCCGACGTGGCCGGGATGGTGGGCGCGACGGTCGACCTGGACTGCGCCGTGGCCACCGCCGCCCTCAGCCACAACAGCGCCGCGCTGGGAATCCTCGACCAGCGCTTCCCCGGCGTGTACCCCATCCTGCTGGCCAAGGCGTCGGCCGCCGTGGACAGCGAGGATGTCGATGAGGCCGTCGCCGTCGTGCGGCCGCTCACCCAGAGCTACCCGGCCGAGAGCGCTCCGTGGCGCATGCTCCTGGCGGCGAGCCTCCCTCACGGCGACTGGGACGCCGCCATCGAGGCCGGGCAGCGAATCCGAGAGCTTGACGGGGAGCGGCTGCCGGAGCGTCGGCAGCTCGCCGAGCTGCTGCTGAAGGTGCGCGGCGACGCGTCTGGAGCGCTCGCCGAGTATGAGGTGCTGCTCGCGCACCCCCTCACCGACAAGCTGCCGCGCCGGGCCGCGCTGCTCACCGGCGCGGCGCCCATCGCTGCCGACGCCGCGGCGGGGGTCCGGCGGGCGCGGGGCCGCCTCATTTACGGTGGGGGGTGGGCGGGGCTCAGCTCCTAAGCGGGGGGGGGGCCCGGTGCGGCGGCGCGCACCGGCCGC
>JBDQIL010000414.1:0-4963 GCA_040264415.1 Myxococcota bacterium | reverse complement strand
GGGTGGGGGCGGTGGGACTCGACCCTCCCCGCCTGGACCGCAGCGCGCGGGCCAGGCGCGCCGGGCCAGGGCCGCGCCGCTGGACGGTTCGCCAGCTCACCGTCGGCCCTCACCGCGTTCGGGCCGCGGCCTGCCCGGTCGGGTCCCGCCGGACCCGCGGGGCGGCCCGCGCCACGCGGCACCCCCATGCGGGGAGACCCTGGAGGGTGGGGGCGGTGGGACTCGAACCCACAAGGCCTCGCAGCCAGCGGATTTTGAATCCGCCGCGTCTACCGATTCCGCCACGCCCCCGTGCTCCAGGGTGAGCCAGCGTATCGCGGCCGCCGCGAGGCATCAACGGGGCTACTCGATGACCCTGGATCGCCAGGTGCGCTCCGCCGCGTCATCCGGGATGGGGGTCACGCTCAGGTCATACCGGGCCAGCTCCCGATCTCCCGGGCCGAGGACCCGCACCCGCCAAGCGCCGCCGTCCCCGAGGTTCCGTTTGCGGGTGTAGCCGCGAAAGCCCCGCCCCCGGCCGCCAATGACCGAGAACGGGATCTCGTCGGTGGCTTGCCAGCCTGCGTCGGTTCGACGCTCCCATCGGTGGACGATCTCGAGCGCCGTGTCGTGGGGCGCGAAGATCGACGTGAAGCACCAGGCTGCGTCCCCCTCCCCCCACCGAAACGCCCGATCGTCGGAGCGCCAGGGCTGCCACCACGGGCCCGCCTCGTAGGTCACGGCGTACTCGCGACCCACGCGCTCCACATCGTGGAAGATCCCGCCTTCGAGCACCGCGAGGGGCACCGGCGGGATGAGGTGCAGCCCTTCGGCCACCGCGAGGGCCAGGAGCACCCCTCCCACCGGGCCCGCCTGCTGCCGCGCCTCGGCTCGGAGGCTGCAGTGCCCCAGCTCCGAGAGCGCCACCACGGCCAGCGCGAGGAGGGCGGCGGCACCGCCCGCCACCCACACCACCCCGCGACCGAGCCAGCCCGTGGTGACGGGGATGAAGAACAGCAGGAAGGAGAAGGCGCACAGCGTGAACAGCGCGACGCGGAGGCGCCGCGCCCGCAGCCGGCCCTGCAGGAACTCGTTGGCGAGGAGCAGCCCCAGCAGCAGGCCCACGAAGACCAGGGCGCGGCCCGCGGAGGCGCTCTTGCTGTAGAAGATGAAGTACGCCGAATACAGCCCGCCGAAGAGGAACTGCTCGCCCAGCCGCAGCCAGCGCAGGTGCGGGGCCAGGCGCGGCCAGGCCTCCGGCGCCCGGCTCACCTGCCGACCGAGCGCGAGCAGCGCGCCCAGCGTGAGCAGGTAGCTGCCCAGCAAGAGGTTGTCGGTCAGCCGGTCGATGCGGTCGAGCGTGAGGGTGTCCCAGCCGAAGCCGGCCAGGAAGAAGGCCACGGCGTGCGCCGGCTGTGACCGCCGCCAAGCCGCCGCTCCTCCCCCACGCAGCCTGACGATGAGCGACATCAAGCGGCACGCCCCCGCGCGGCGCCGGACCGAGCGGCGCCCGAGCCACCCAGCCATTCGGGATCGCAGGGTGGGCCCCAGCGACGGGCCCCGTCGATGCGGGCGCACATGACGGTCTCCCTCGGGCCTCTACGCGCGCCCGCCGCCCACCGGCTCGGTGGGGTGCTCGTCCAGCTCGAGGTCCCCCGGCCGGAGCAGGAGTCGGAACACGCTGCCCTTGCCCGGCCGACTGCGGACCTCGATGGCGGAACCCATCTTGTCCACCAGCTTCTTGGTGATGGAGAGGCCGAGCCCGGTGCCGCCGGCCGCGCGGCTGCGGCCCTTGTCCACCCGGAAGAAGCGATCGAAGATGCGCTCGTGGTAGGCCGGGTCGATGCCGATGCCCACGTCGATCACCTCGAAGAGCACGAACTGCCGCCGGTACTGCGCGCGCACGGTCACGATGCCGTCGTCGTAGCTGTACTTCACCGCGTTTCCGACGAGGTTGCCCACGATGTGGCCGAGCGCGTCTCGGTTGGCGGAGACGACCATGCCCTCGGGCACCAGCACCTCGACGTGCATGCGCTTGGCCTCGGTGAGCGCGCGCGCCTTGTCGATGGCCTCGGCCACGACGGGCCGCAGCCGCACCGGGTGCACTGGGAGCGCGCCGGGCTTGGCGTCGAGGCGAGAGAGCACCAGCAGGTCGTCGAACAGCTCGGTCAGGCGCCGCGCGTTTCGCGAGATCACCTCGACCATGTCGGCCACGACGGGATCGAGGGTGGCCCGATCTTCGAGCAGGGTCTCGGCGTAGCCCGAGATGGCCGTGGCGGGCGTGCGCAGCTCGTGGCTCACGTTCGCGACGAACTCGCTTCGCTGCCGCTCGGCCTTCCGGCGCCCGCTGACGTCTTGGAGGATGGCCATCCGGCCCCGCCCTTCGCCGATCGAGACCACCTGGACCGACAGATCCCGGTTGCCGTGGCGGAAGGTCAGATCGACGTCGCCCTCGGCCGAGAGCGCCCGCGCCAGCTCGGGCACCGGCACGGCCTCGAGGGGGCGCCGACCGATGGCATCGGGCACCACGGGCACCACCCCCGCGAGGGCCTGGTTCACCATGCGGATTCGGCCCGAGCGGTCGGTGACCAGGATGCCGTTCGGGCTGCGCTGCACGAGGGTCCAGGCCAGCGCGGCGTCGCGGTCGCTCACGCCTCGTGGACCCGGAACCGGTAGCCGGCCCCGCGCACCGTCTCGACGTAGTGAGCGGCCGGGCCGAGCTTCTGGCGCAGCCGCTTGACGTGGGTGTCGACCGTGCGGGTGTTGAGCGTGGGCGGCAGCTCCCAGACGTGCTCGAGCAGATCGCCGCGCTCACACAGGCGCCCCACGTGCTCGCCGAGGTAGATGAGGAGCTTGTACTCGGTCGCGGTGAGGTCCATCTCCTCGTCGTCTACCCAGGCACGCCGCGCGGCCGGATCGATGCGAACGCGCCCCAACTCGACCTGCGGCCCCACCCCGGCCTCGGTGGGCGTGGCGACCCGCCGCGCGGCGGCCTGCACCCGCAGCACCAGCTCCTTCACGCTGAAGGGCTTGGTGACGTAGTCGTCGGCGCCCACCTCGAAGCCCTCGATGCGATCGGACTCTTCGCCCCGGGCCGTGACCATGATGACGTAGGTCTGGGCCGTGGCGGGCACGGCGCGCAGGTCGCGACAGATGTCGACGCCAGACCGATCGGGCAGCATGCGGTCGAGCAGCACCACGGGGGGGCGGTGCTCCAGCGCCAGGGCGATGGCGGTGCGGGCGTCTGGCGCGGCGAGCACCTCAAAGCCCGCTCTGCGCAGGTTCAAGACGACCAAGTTGCGGATGTCGTCTTCATCTTCGACCACAAGAACCTTCACGCCGTCGGTCATCTCACACCTCCTAAGTCCGAGGACGGGGCCTCGGCTCTGCCGCGCACCGGCAGTGTACCGCCGACCAGGAACCAGACTCCACCCACGGCCGCTCTGCCGAGCTCCGCGCACCACCGGGTGAGCGCCATCGCGACCGCCGTGGACTCGAGCACGCCGAAGCCGGTGAGCACGTGCACGAACACCCCCTCACGCAGCCCGACGCCGTTGACCGTGACCGGAAGCAGGATCAC
This sequence comes from Myxococcota bacterium, assembly GCA_040264415.1. Taxonomy (GTDB): domain Bacteria; phylum Myxococcota_A; class UBA796; order UBA796; family UBA2385; genus M30B51. The sequence goes on along the minus strand of JBDQIL010000414.1, from coordinate 1,404 downwards.
GGAGTCCATCGACGGCACCAGCGCGAGGGCGTCGCCCGGCGGGAGGGCCAGGCCGTAGGCGCGGAGCACCAGCCAGGCGGCGAGGACGTTGCCGAGGGCCATCGGGACGCTCCAGGCCATCGCGCGAGCCAGCGCGCCCCGGTCGCGGCCGATGCCCTGCAGCGCGCGCGCGAAGGCCGCGGCGTGCCGACGCAGGGCGGCCACGGGCAGGAGCCGCAGGGCGGACGGGCCGAACCGGGCGGTCCAGAGGACCGCCACCGAGAAGCCGATGAAGACCAGCGCGAAGATGGCCACCGACAGCCCGATCCAGGGCCAGCGATCCGCCACACCCCACGACAGCGCGTAGACCAGCAGGGTCATCATGACCGAGACCTCGCCCAGCCGGGCCACCATGAGGGCCGCCAGCACCGCGTCGACGCGCCCGGTGGCCCCGCGCAGCCACGCGATGCGCAGCAGGTCAGCGCCCCCCCGGGGGAGCACCTGCGACACGAAGATGGCCTGGAGGATGACCCGAAGGAGGAGGCGAAGGGGCAGCACCACGCCGCCAGCCGACAGCAGCAGCTGGTAGCGTCGGGCCTGGATGACGCCGTTGACCAGCATCAAGCCGAAGGGGGCGGCGAAGGCCCACCACGGCGCGGCGGCCAGCTGGGCCAGCGCCCGCCCGGGGTCGACCCGGTGGAGGATCCAGGCGACGGCCGCGGCGGTGACGCCCACGCGCACGAGCGCCCAGGCCCAGCGCCGCCCGCGGGGCCTCTCAGCCACCCGGCGCGCTCGGCCAGCCCAGCACCACCCGATTCTGCGGGGTGATGGCCTCGGGGATGGTGTCCCAGCGGGTGGCGTAGCCAGCCGCGTGGAGGCGCCAGGTGCGGGCGACGTCGGTGGCGCAGCCCGGACCCAGGTGGTGGCTCAGGGTGACCGGCCCCGGCACCCCCGCCTTGGCGTGGCAGCACGGCAGCAGGGCCACCGGGCCGCCGATCTCGAGCGCCCGGTCGATCACCCGATCGGTGCGGTGCCCACAGGCGTGCAGCCCGAGCACCGCGGCCCCAAGCGGGAGGTCGGCCCGCGCGAGGTCGGACTCGAGGTAGGTGACCTTGTCGGCGAGCCACGGGGCGACCGACTCCAGCGCCGCGAGGGTGGCCGCGAAGCTGGGCGGGCACACCCTGTCGACCAGCACCACCCGCTCGACGTCGCGGTGCAGCACGCCGTAGAGCATCCCGGCGAGGCCGTGACCGCAGCAGAGGTCAGCCACCACCGGCGCCCGCACCCGGCCGCGCGCGCGCGCGACGAACTCGAAGCCCTCGAGCACCTCCTTGAACGGCAGCGCCCGGGCCGCGAACAGCGCTCGGGCCAGCCGATCGAGGGCGCCCCCGCCCCCGAAGAGATCATCGAGCCACGGTCCCGGCC
>JBDQIL010000413.1:0-4973 GCA_040264415.1 Myxococcota bacterium | reverse complement strand
GGCAGCCCACCGTGGGCGACGGGGCCGACGGCGCCAGCGACGGACAGGACGGCGCCGCAGACGGGCTGGATGGCGCCGCCGATGGCGCCAGCGACGGACAGGACGGGGGCGACACGAGCGACTCGGCCGACCCCGGCCCCGAGGTCACCGCAGACCCCTACTCGGTGCTCGGCCACGCCCAGGAGTGCGCCGTGGCCCTGGGTCGCGTGCCCGGCTTCTCGTGCCAGACCGACGGCATCGACGTGCCCATCACCGTGGGCGGCGTCGAGCCCGCCGACGGCGACTACAGCGAGGGCATGCGGTGCGACAAGCCGGCCATGCTGACCGGCAACTGCCTGCCGTGGTCGAAGGTGGGCTGGCTGCCGGGGGAGACCTGGGGCGGAGCGCCCGACCCCGACGTCGACTGGGTCTTCACCTGCCGCCGCGACGCCGTGAGCCCAGGACGCGAGGGCGGCGTCTTCAACGACATCGCCCTGATCGGCCACCGCGCGTCCACGGGCGAGACCTGCTTCTTCCAGAGCTTCCCGTACTCCACCGTCGAGCGGGCCCCCTCGCCCCTCGAGCCACCCGACGAGACGCCCTCGGAGCACCCGACCGCCGACGAGTTCTGGCTGGATCCGGCGGACACCGCGCGCATCTCGTGCGGGCCGCGCTGCCACGACAACGACCCCTGGATCCACAGCCCCTACATCGACCAGGTGCGCCGGGCCGACGGCTCGGGGGCGCTGCTCGTGCCGTCGCTCACCAGCCTCGACCAGCCCTACACCGTCGTGGGCACCGCCTTCTCCGACTGGGACCTCCCCTTCCAGCAGATCCGCCCCGACGGAAACGGATGCGTCGCCTGCCACCGCATCGGCACCGGCGGCACCTGCTCCACCTTCGCCCGGTACGCCGGCGGCGGCGACGCGGGCTTCCTGCCGCTCTCCGACCACGCCCGCACCTTCCCCAACTCCCACTGGATGCCGCCCACCGGAGCCACGAGCCAGGCCGAGTGGGAGGCCGAATGGGAGGGCGACATCGATCAGCTCCTCGCGTGCTGTTCGAACCCCTTCGCCGCCGGCTGCAACCAGAGCGGGATCCCGATGGAGTAGGCCGCGGGGCCGCGCGATAAGCGGACCTCCGGAGAGCCTCTCATGCCCCGCTCCACCCCCCCGCCACGCTCCGTCGAGACCGTCATCATCGGAGCCGGCTTCTCGGGCCTCGGCGCGGCCATCCACCTCGATCGGCGCGGGTGGAGAGACTGGGCCATCCTCGAACGGGGCGACGACGTCGGCGGCACCTGGCGCGACAACGTCTACCCCGGGGCCGCCTGCGACATCGCATCGCACCTCTACAGCTTCAGCTTCCACCTCAACCCGGACTGGAGCCACGTCTATGCGCGCCAGCCCGAGATCCAGGCCTACCTGAAGGGCTGCGTGAGCGCCTTCGGGCTGGCCGACCGAATCCACACGGGCCAGACCGTGACCGCCGCCGCCTTCGACGACCAGACGGGGCGATGGACCGTCACGTGCGCCAGCGGCGCGGTGGTGATCGCGCGCTTCCTCATCTTCGGGGTCGGCGGGCTGAAGGACCCCCGCGATCCCGCGATCCCCGGCTGGGGCAGCTTCGAAGGCCCCACGCTGCACACGGCGCGGTGGGACCATTCGGTGGACTGGCGCGGCAAGCGCGTGGGCAGCATCGGCACCGGCGCCAGCGCCATCCAGGTGGTGCCCGAGCTGGCACCCGACGCCGCCCACCTCACCGTCTTCCAGCGCACCCCGGCCTGGGTCGTGCCCCGCAACGACCGCGCCTTCCGAGGCTGGGAGAAGGCCGCCTTTCGACGGCTGCGGGGCTGCATGCGGGCCGAACGCTGGCGCCTCTACCTGCGTCAAGAGGCTCGGTACCCCGTCCTCTTCGCGCGGGACAGCGCCGCCGGCCGCCTGATCGGGCGGCTGGTCGCATGGAACATCTCCCGCCAGATCGACGACCCCGCGCTGGCTCACGCGCTCACGCCCGACTACCGCATCGGCTGCAAGCGGGTGCTGGTGAGCGACGACTGGTTCCCCACGCTCAACCGCCCCGACGTCGCCCTGGAGACCCGACCCATCGCCCGGGTGGTGCCCGACGGCGTGGTGCTCGACGACGACACCCACCTCCCCCTCGACGTGCTGGTCGCCGCCACCGGCTTCATGGTGGACCAGCCCCTGGGCAGCATGCAGGTCACCGGCAGCGGGGGGCTCGACATCGACGCGGCGTGGGGCGACCGGCCGCGGGCGTGGCTGGGGGTCACCATGCCGGGCTTCCCCAACGCCTTCCTGCTGCTCGGGCCCAACACGGCCTTGGGCCACAACTCGGTGGTGGTGATGATCGAGGCGCAGCTGCGCTACATCATGCAGGGCATCGCCGCCGCCAAGGGGGCCGGCCCCGACGGGCGCATCGACCTGCGAGAGGGGCTGCTCGACCGCTTCCTCGACGAGATGGACGCCCGCCATGCGGGCCAGATCTGGGCCTCGGGCTGCAACAGCTGGTACCTGTCGAGCCAAGGCGAGAACTTCACCCTCTGGCCCGGCAGCACGCTCGACTACATTCGGCGAACCTGGCGCTTCGACCGAGAGAACTACCGAGTCGATCCCGCGGGCTGAGCCAACTGCGGCAGCCGGGTGAAGGGCGACCGCACCTGCAGCCACCCGGGCCCCGACGGCGCCGCGTCGAGCACCTCGATGCCCGCCGCGGCGAACACCGACGGGTCGTGGGGGCCGGCCACCGCGAGGCGGAAGCGTCGGGCCAGCTGCGCGAGCACCACCGCCCGCTGGGCGCCGGCGCCGCTCGGAGGCGGGCCGGTGAGCAGGGCGCTCCACGGGGGCCGGTGGGCGGCGAGCGCGCGGCAGAAGCCGGCCTCGGCGCCCAGGCCCTCGGGGCAGGCCGCGGCCAGCACCAGCGTACCGCCGTCGCGGACGGGCGGGTGGGGAGACAGCGCCAGGTAGGTCGCCGCCCGGCTGGCCTGGTACAGGCTGCTGGCCTTCGACGGCGGCACATGAAGCACCGCTCCCTCAAAGGTGGTGGCGACGGGCTCCCAGGGATCGAGGGCCGCCGCGCCACGCGCGACCACGTCGACCGGATCACCGAAGAGCCAGCCGTGGCCGGGCAGCCAGTTGAGGGCGCGGGTCACGCCCGCCGCCCTGCCCAAGGCGTCGATCGCCCGCCGGAAGGGGTTGCCGGCGACCTGCCCCAGCCGCACCCCGGGGGCGAGCACCCGCGGGCGGGCGTGCAGGGCGGAGAGGGTGGCGCGCCCGCCGCAGCCCACGGCGACGCCCTTGTGCCCACCCGACACGCCGGCGTACTGGTGCAGCTCGAGCACGCCCACCGAGACGATGGCGTCGGCGCCGGCCACCGAGCGGGTGATCTGGCCGGGGATGCCGTCGAAGACGACCGTGTCCACCACATCGTCCGGGTCGCTCTGGCGTGGCGACCAGGGCGCCAGGGGGGCGAGCTCCGCCCGGCTCATCGGTCGGTGGAGCCCCAGCCCGACCACCACCACCAGCTCGCCCTGGATGCGAGCGCGGAGCGCAGACAGGGCCGGCCGGACGTCGAGGGGCCGCGTGCCATCGGGCACCGCCACCACCACCCGACCCGCCGCCGACCAGTCCCCCAGCACCCGGTCCAGCGACGCGCTCACGCTGCAGGCTCGGGCGACCACGGCCCCGGGCGCTTCAAGCGCCGGAGGCCCTCCCAGGCGAGGGCCGCGAAGAAGGGAACGTACTGTACGAGGCGGGGCCAGCCGGCCTCGTGCCACCCGCCCGTGGCCGGGTCGAGCGAGGCCAGCACGATGTAGGCGACCGGCGCGAGCACGGCGAGCACGGTCCAGGCGCGGACGCCGCAGAGCAGCGCCGGCACCCAGGCCCACAGCACGTACCAGGGGTGCACGGTGGGCGAGAGGAGCACGAAGGCCGCCCCGACCCACAGCCACATGCGGGCGGGATCCCGCAGCTTCAGGGAGGCCCACCCCACGATCGCGGCCCCGGCGCCGATGGCCAAGGGACGCGCCAGTCCACCAAAGAGGGCCTCGATGAGCACGAACAGGCTGCCGTTGAACGACCAGTGGCGCGCGTAGGTGCCCAGGCCACGGATCAGCGCCGGCCCGGCCTCGAGGAAGGGCAGCGCCGAGAGGAAGGTCAGGAAGGTGAGCGCGCCGAAGAGCCAGGTCGAGCGCATCCAGAGGGCGGGGAGGAGGCCGGCGGGCAGGAGCTTGAGCAGCCCGCCGAGGCCGGCCCAGCCCACCCCGGATCGCCCCGTGTCCCAGGCCAGCACCGCCATCACGGTGCACAGGATCGCCACGCCCTCGAGGTGGCCGCTGCCGGCGGTCTCGACCGCCGCGAGGGGCAGCAAGGCATAGAGCCACGCGCCGTCGAGGCTGCGCCGCCTCTGCTGCAGCACGCGGGCCAGGCCCCAGGTGGTCACGACGTCGCACAGCCCCATGAAGAGCTTCACCGACAGCGGACCGTAGTGAATGCCGGCGAGCGCGCCGAACAGCAGCAGCGACATCGGCGGGTAGACCGTGCTGACGTCGGCGTGGTTGACCTGCTGCAGGATGGGGTCGGCGGCGAACGCGGCCCACTGGGAGTGAGCGGGCGGGTAGAGGTAGGGGTTGCCGCCCCGCAGCACCACGCTGCCCTCCCACAGGTAGCGAAAGACGTCGTCGGACAGCGTCGCCGGGCTCGCCACCAAGATCGCGCGCACCGCCGCCGCCGCTGCCGCGACCCCCACCGCAGAGCCGCCGCGCGGTCGCGGGAGCGCGACCACGCCGAGCCCCCACGCCACCATCACGCCCACGGCCGCTGGCGCGGCCAGGCGGAGGTCGCCGAGCGAGACCAGCGCCGCAGCAGACAACAAGGCGAGGAGCACGGCGAGCATCGCGCGGGCCTATCACGGCGGGGCGCGACTGCGATACGGGGGCCGGGATGGCTGTGACCCCTCCGCACCCCGCCGTGATAGGC
>JBDQIL010000412.1:0-4975 GCA_040264415.1 Myxococcota bacterium | reverse complement strand
GGCGATCGCCCTGATCGAGACCCCGAGCCTCCGCGACCGGCTGCTGCTGGTCCACCTGCAGGATCCCCACCTGCCGTACCGAGAGCCCGAGCCCTACCGCACGCGGTGGGCGGGCCCGGCTCCCGCCGGGCTCGACGGCGCCTTCACCGGTCGCGAGCTGCGGGCGCTGCCGCCCCTGGCCGAGGGCGACCCGCGCCGCCGCTACGTCTCCGACCGGTACGACCAGAACGTCGCGTGGACCGACGCGCAGGTGGGTCGCCTGCTGCAGGCCGTGCCAGCGGCGGCGACCGTGGTGCTCACGGCCGATCACGGCGAAGAGCTGTGGGAGCACCGCGGCGTCGAGCACGGCCACGCGCTCCACCCCGAGCTCACGCGGGTGCCGATGGTGCTCCGCGGGCCGGGCTTCGCGCCGGGCACGGTCGTCACCGCCCCGGTGAGCCTGCTCGACGTGGCGCCCACCCTCGCCGCGATGCACGGGCTGCCCGCTGATCCCACGGCAGCCGGCCTGGATCTGCGCGGCCCCCTCCCCCCAGACCGGGTCCGCGTGACGGGGCGGCTGCTGTATGGGGCGGCCGGCTGGCGCGTGGTCGGTGCCGGTGGATGGGTGGAGAGCCACGGCGGCGCGCTCACCACCGCCGCGGGCGTGGCCTCCCCCGAGCGGGCCACCCGCTTCCGCTCCGAGCTGGGGGAGGCCCTCGGGACCGCGGTGCCTGCCGCGCTGCGCCTGGCCCGCCCGGGGGTGGCGGCCGGCACCTCGTCGAGCCCCGCGTCCGGGGTCACCCTCACCTGCCCCGGCGGCTTTCGCGATCTCTGGACCGAACCGAGGCCGCTGGTGACCCGGACGCCCCCCCACCTGGCGGGAGACTCCGTGTCGCTCCCGCGGGAGCGCGGGGCGGCGCCCACCGGCGAGGTCTTCGCGGTCCCGCACGACCGCGCGGCCGACTGTGTGCTCACGGTGGACGACCCGGCGACGGGCAGGGCGTCCGGGGTGGTCTCGGCGGGCCTCTCTCCCGGTGACCCGCCGGTTCGGGTGGGTCCGCGGGGTCGAGCGGCCACCGTCGATGCGGCCTGGATGCCTCGGCTGGCCGCGACCCCAGACGGCGCCGTCGGTGACACCGAGGCCCTGCGCGCCCTCGGCTATGTGGCCCCCGCGAACGACGCGACCGCGCGTTAGCCGAGCGGGCTTCGCCCCGACCGGTCGGGCCTCGACGGGGCCCTCGGCTCGCCCCCTCCCCTGGAGCCCCCATGCCTGACGCCCCCCTCCTCGACGCGGGCGCCGACCTCGGCGATCCCACCGGCTGGGCGCTGTCCGTCCCGGGCGCCGACGTGCGCTTCTCCACCACGGTCTTCGGGCGCACCTACCCGGCGCTGGTCCTCGAGACGCCGGCTGACGCCGACCCGGGCCGCCGCGACCTCGTGGCCACCCACCGCGGCACGCTGCTCGCCGCGGACAGCCTCGACGCCCTCGGCGACGCCGTGCGGGCGGTGGTCGCCCAGGAGGCCGGCTGGTTCGACGCCGAAGACCTCGCCGACGAGCCCGTCAACCGGCGCTTTCGCGCGCAGAACCGCCGGCGCAGTGACTTCTTGACGGGCGTCCGCGATCTCGCCGTGCACCGGCCCGCCCTGGGGCTGCCGGTGAACCGCCTGCTCATCGAGCTGCGCGACGACATCGTGTCGGGGCGACGCTACGCGATGCAGGTGGGTGAGCACACCAACTACTGGCCCTACGACAACGGCTACAGCGAGGTGCTCGAGAAGCTGGCCGCGCAGGCGCCCCCCGACAGCGACGAGGCGGCGGTGCTCCTCAACCGGCTGTTCGACATCTGGCGGCGCAAGTCGGTGTTCAAGGGCCGCGCGGGCGTCGACGAGAAGGACGCCGAGCGCACGCTGGGCGGGCCGCTCGTGTGGCGCCCCCCCTTCGGCGACCGCCATGGCCACCGCGTCTCGCTGGCCGCTGGGAGCACCCCCTACGCGCCCCGGTACGAGGTGCTCACGCTGGCCGCGTCTGGCGACCGACCGGCCGCGCGGGTCTACCGCGACGCCGAGGGCGCGGTGCGCTTCGATCACGACCCGGTCGCCCCTGCGCGCACCGGCGCGCTCGTCCCCGACCCCGACGGGCTCCGCGCCAAGCCCGTGCCTGCGGGCGAGGTCACGCTGCGGCCCCCTGAGCCCGGCGAGGTGCTGCGGGCCGATCTCCCCTTCGATTGGCAAGACAACGGGTCGGTGTCGGTGACCCGCATCGACATCGGCTGGTGGGGACACTGCCACAACGAGGCGCCCGCGAACGCCATGGGCGTGGACCCCAAGCGCCCGGTCACCCTGTACCGCGCCCACCCCGACCTCCCCCTCGAGCGGCGCCGGGCCGACTTCACCGAAGAGGATTGCTGGGACCTCGTGGGTGCCTTCACCGCCGACCACGAGGGCGACCGGGTGCGCGACCCCGCGACCGGCCGCGTGAGCGCGCCGGGCTTCGTGCTCTACAGCTCGGGCGGCGCCTACCGACCCACCCAGGTCGACGAGACGGCCTTCGTGGGCAACCGGAACAACGGCGGTCACTGGTTCGAGGCCACCCCCGAGGGCGGTCGTCGGGTGCGCATCGACGCCGAGGTGGTCGAGATCTGGGGCCTCGAGGACCCCACGCACCGCTACGCCGAGCCCATGAACCGCTTCCGCCGCGACGTCGAGAACGCGGACGGCACCTTCGACCCGAACCCGGACTGGGTGGAGTCTGGGATGTCCGACGACGACATGATCGCGGTGCAGGCCGGCGGACGGCGCCTCACGCTGAAGACCCGCTTCGTCACCTTCGACGACGAGGGGCGGCGCGTCGAACGCACCCACCGCGCCGAGCTCGACCCGGGTCGCGACGCCTTCGTGAAGCTGGCCGACGAGATCGAAGGCATGCACCCGACCGGCGGCGGGCGCCTGGTCGAGCATTGGTACAACCCCGCCACGCGGGCCCTCCGCGCGGTGCGCTTCGATCTGCGGGCCGAGGGCGACCTTGAGCGCGTCGAGCGGGCGCGCGAAGACCACCCCACCGTCGAGGTCGTCGCCGCCCAAGAGACCACCTACGACTCGGTGGCGGCCATCGACGAGTTCGTGGTGGCCGACATGGGGCTGCCCTTCACCTTCGACACCTCGTCGGGGCAGGCGGTCTGGAACTACCCGGTCTCGCACATCTCCCGCGACGTCGAGCAGCGGGTGACCCGCGTCGAGGCCGGAGAGGCCTTCACCTACACCACTTACGCCCTCGCCTACCAGACGATGGGCGGGCCGTCGGCCTCCACCCGCTACATCATCAAGCGCGACGGGCTCGGGCGCACCGTGCGGGCGCTGGCCCTCGAGCCCATGCCCGACTTCGCCTACCGAAATGAGCGCTGGGTCTGCGCTCCCCTCGCGACCGACGTGCAGGGTCGCGCCGCGCTCAACCTGCGCGGCATCACCACGGGCTACCTGACCGACGCGACCGGGCGGCGCATCGTCACGGCCCTGTGGGAGCGGCAGGCCATCGTGCTCTACGCGTCGCTGTGTGACGGGGTGGCGGCTGATCACGCCTGGCTGATCGAGGCGGCCGACGGCCGGCTGCGCTCGTTCGTCGACGAGGCGAGCTGGAGCGCGGCCGTGGCCGAGCTCGAGGCCTCGGCCTGACCCGCGGCTCGCCCCCGTGGCGCCGAGCATGGGCCGTGCAATCGCCCCGAAACCCCGCACTGAGGCCCGACATCGTCGACAGCGACGCCACCTTCGGGGTGACGAGAGGCCGGCCGGGCTGGGGGGGGGGCGGCGCCGTCCGGGCGCAGTGCTACGGTCCATGTGTCGAGAAATGTCACGTGGAGCCCCCATGCGCTCAGCCCTGCGCCCCCTGTTCTTGCTGCTCGTCGCGGCCATCAGCCTCGCCGTGGGGGCGCCCGCGCAGGCGCAGTCGACCTACACGCTGACCGGCACCGTCCGCGACTTCACGCCGTCGACCAACCCCGACTTCCAGTACGTGCTGGGCACCGACCGCAACATCGTGACCCGGTACCTCGACTCGAGCGGCAAGCCCCAGTACAACTCGTCCGACTCCAACCCGACCGTGAACAGCCGCGCCACCTTCAACCAGTGGTTCAACAACGTCTCGGGCGTGAACCGGTCCACCAGCCACTCCATCACGCTGAGCCAGGCCGCGGGATCGAGCGTCTACACCTACAGCAGCTCGGCCTTCTTCCCCATCGACGGCCGACTCTACGGAAACTACGGACGTTACGGGCACAACTACCACTTCACCTACGAGGTCTCGACCTGGTTCACCTACAACGGCGGTGAGACCTTCACCTTCACCGGTGACGACGACCTGTGGGTCTTCGTGAACGGCTACCGCATCATCGACCTGGGCGGCGTGCACGGCGCCCAGTCGCAGACGGTGAGCCTCGACTCCATCGCGTCGGCCGCCGGGCTGACCGCGGGCGGCACCTACACCTTCCACCTGTTCTTCGCCGAGCGGCACACCACCCAGTCGGTGTTCCGCATCGACACGACCATCGAGTTCCAGCCGGAGAACTGCACCGACGGCCGAGACAACGACCAGGACGGTCTGGTGGACACCAACGACCCCGACTGCTGGGTCTGCGGCGACGGCATCCTGCAGTCCACCGAGCAGTGCGACGACGGCAACACGGCCACGGGTGACGGCTGCACCTCGACCTGCATCGATGAAGACCAGGACGGCGACGGCGAGCGCGATCAGGCCTACGGCGGGCTCGACTGCGACGACGCCGACGCCACGGTGAACACCGGCGCATCCGAGGTCTGGTACGACGGGGTCGACCAGGACTGCTCGGGCGGCTCGGACTACGACCAGGACGGCGACGGCGTAGACCACGACGGCTTTGGCGGCGCGGACTGCGACGACACCGACCGCACCGTCAACCCCTCGGCCACGGAGCGCTGGTACGACGGCACCGACCAGGACTGCTCGGGCGGCTCGGACTACGACCAG
>JBDQIL010000411.1:0-4980 GCA_040264415.1 Myxococcota bacterium | reverse complement strand
CCTGGGGGCCCGTCGAGGGCAGCACCTGGACCCCACCCGTCCGGCTGATCGCGAGCCCCCGCCTGCCCCTGCGCCTCCGCGGCGCTGAGCCCATGCCGGGCCCAGAAGACGGGACGCTCCTCATCCGAAACCTGCCGGCGAGCTTGTCCCTCGAAGAGTTGCTGGTCCCCGCAGCCGCCCCGCTTCCCCGGCCTGTGGTGGACGCCATCTGGCGCGCCCTCCGCCGGCTCGACAGTCGGATCTCGGGCCTGCGCCCGCAGGTTCAACGGCACCTCGAGTCCACGCTGACCGCAGAAGAGCCATCCCCCTGGATCCCGGCGGTGCTTCGCTCGAACGCCTGGGCCCGCCTCACCGGCACCACCCCCCGGAGCTTCGTCTACCTCGAGGTCCCCGAGGCTATGCCCGAGGGGCGCCGCATCCGAGTCGCGCTGCAGTGGAGCCGACCCGGAAACCCCTCGAGCCTGACCGCATGGGCGATTCAAGACGGGAGCCTGAGCGACGACCCGCTGCAGCTGCGAGAGGCCTGGAGCATGCCGGTCCCCTCCCCCACCGACTCGCAGGGCCTCGACCATGTCCAGGCCCTCGACATCGACCTGGCCGAGGGCCAGACCGGCGTGCTGCTCAGCATGCCCGACGCCCCGCGCGCCGTGCTGCCCAACGCCATCGTCGTGATCAACGCACCCTTGGTGCCCGACGGTCGCGAGCTGGTGGTCGAGCGAGCGGTCCCAGAGGCCGCCAGCCTGCTCGAAGAAGACGTGGTCGGCCGCGTGGTCATGGACCGCCTGCTCCAGCAGCCGCTGGGAGAGAGCACCCGGGCCATGCTCGCCGCGCTGCCGCTGGCGCGCTTCGAGGTCTCCGCCGAAGACCCCATCGACGACTTCGAGGGCATCGGCCTCGACGCCTCCGAGGGTCGGATCACCTTCAACGCCCCCGACAGCGACGGCGGGGTGCGCAACCTGCGCCCCGAGACCACGGTCACCATAGACTGGTACCGGCGCACCGACGGCTCGACCGGCGAGGTCGAGCCCGGCGCGATTCAATACGTCGAGCAGGCGCCCAGCATCCGGCCACACCTCCGCGACTGCACCAACCCGTCCGGCACCTGGTTCGGCTCGGCCCGCGAGACCGAAGGCGACGCGCGCGAGCGCATGTTCTCCCCCACCGCTGACCTCCCGGTGGTCCCCGGTGACTGGGAGCGTCTCATCCGCCGTGAGCTCGGCGCACGCGGCCGCGGCTGGGTCGTGCGGGTCTGGGGCCACGCGGAGCGCGCGCTGATCAGCACCGCCTGCTGGCCGCTCGACGACCCCGGTGAGGAGATGGAGACCGGCCGGTTCCTGGCCGGGCTCCACCAAGCGGGTCCCGACACCCTCGTCGTCGTCCTCGGCCCACGCGATCGGGTGCTCCCGCTCGCCGAGCTCGACGCCGCCCGACGGGTCGTGCAGGCCGTCATCAAGCGCGTCCGCCGGCGCCTGCCCACCATTCAGCACGCCGAGGTCACCCGCCTGTGGCCGCTGACCATGGAGGTCGTGGAAGACCACCAGCCGCCGCTGCCGTGCTTCGCCGGGCCCGACCTGCGGGGCACCCTGGTCGATCCGAACGGGCAACGGGCTGCGCCGCCCCGCGCCGCCCTCATGCTGAACGCGGCGGTGGTCCGGGTCACCGAGGTGGTCCCGTGAGCAGTGGCCGCGACGTACACGTCGAGGCCTTCCTCCGAGAGGCCCTCTTCGAGTGGGCCCGGGCGGCGGCCTCGGGTCACATGGCCGACCTCGATTGGGTCGACCTCAACGCGAACCCTGAGGCTCAGCCCTACAGAGTGCGCCGCACCCGCCGGGGGCGCCTGCTCTTTCGGCAGGGACGATACGGCCGCGCGCTGCCGCCGGCCATGCTCGAGAACATCGCTCGCGCTGAGCTGCGGGGCGGCGCCACGCTGCTCCAGGCGCTGACGCTGGCGTTCGCCCGCACCGAGTGGCTGGTCAAGAGCCGCTCCATGCTCTGGACCGAACTGACGCCGGTCCCGATGCTGCTCGCGCGCATGGTCGAGGCCTACGGGATCAGCGGCGAAGTGCACCGGGGCGACCCCGACCGGTTGGTGCGCCTGCGGGCGCGCCTGCCCGCATGGCACAAGCGGCGGGGAGAGGTGGGCGAGGCCCTGCGGCTGCTCGCTGAGGCCGTGCGCGACGCACCCACCGAGCGTCTCACCGGACACCAGGACCCCACGCCGGCCCCAGCCGGCGTCGCTGGCCTCATCGAGGGCCCCGTCGCGCCGGCGGCACCGATCCCCGAACCGCACCACGACGAGCCCCCTCCCGACGAAGAAGAGGCCACCGACGAGCAGCCGGTGATCGACCTGTCACCCGAGCCCATCGCGGTCGCTGGTCACCCCCTGGTCGACGAGGTCATGGCCTGTCGGTCGGCGCACTGGTGGGCTCGCCGCGCGCCGGCCACCCCCACCGCTCCAGAGCTGCGCATCGCCGACGGCTTCGTCCGCTTCCAGCCCAAGAGCGGCTCCCCCTACCCCCTCGGACGCGAAGATGTATGCGTCGGCTGGACCATCGGTCAGCCGCTGTCGGCGCTCGCCCCGCGGCTCCTGCCGCCCTGGGCATGCTACCGCATCGTCGCCGCCGCCCCGGAGACCTCATGAGAAGCGCCACCTTGACTTGGTTCCGTCCACGCGATGGAGCGGTCCTCGACCTCCAGAGCCTCTCGGCCGTGGCCGACGTCCCCGATCGCCTGCTGGGCGCGTGGATGGACGTCCTCTGCCCCGGCGCCCCCGGGCTGGTGCTCAAAGGCCTCGAGATCGAAGGGCAGCTCTCGGCAGAGGGCCCGCCCGGCTCTCGGCGCCCCGACGGCGAGTCGGCAGGCATCACGGTCACGCCAGGCACCGCTGTGGTCTCCGATCGCGACGGCAACCGCTACCTCGTCCATGTGCGCGACCGCCTCACGGTCAGCTGGCCCAACGTCAAGGGCGCTCGCGTCCGCGGTGTCATGGTCCTGCGCCTCTACGCCGACGGCGAGCAAGGCTTTCAAGGCGTGCAGGCCGCGCGCCACGAGATCGGGGTCGAGTTGGGCTTCGTGCGCCTCGATCAGGCCGACCGCCCCGACCTCCTGCCCGTCGCCGAGAGCGTCGGAAACGGGCGTGACTGGTCCACGGACCTGCGCCGCCTGTGGCACCCCGACCACCCCGCCGTGGCACAGATCTTGGGCCACTTCGACAACCTCGAGCAGATCGTCTGGCGGGCCGAGCCCCAGGGCAATGTGTGGTCGAACGAGGTCTTCGGCCGGAGCTGGGTGCGCTACCAGACCATGGCCGTGGCGGCGATCCAGGCCACCCGCCAAGCGCTCGAGACCCGCTCGATGACCACCGAAGAGCGGGTGCGGGTGTTCACCGCCCTGCACCGGCAGCTCGCCCGGTCGGTTGAGCCCGCTGCGACGGAACTTCTTCAGCTCTTCCGCCCCATCGAGGGCGCTGGCCCATACAGAAAGGTCCTGCAGTCCGCTGAGATCCTGTAGATTGTTCCACAGGAGCGCGGACCATGCCCCTTGACCCGCTGAGCTACATCGGCACCCGCCGGGCTGCCGAGGGTGCTCTTGAGAGCACCGTACCCGTCGCTATCGCGGGGCTGTCGTGGTACGCCGCGTACAAGACCCTGTCCGGCGCGTCCGCCGGGAGGCCAGCCACGAGCGTGGAACTCGCGGTGGTGCTCGGTGCGTGCGCCGGGATCACGGCCTGGGCAGTCGCCCGGCAGTTCTTCATCATGGGCAAGCGCAAGCCCAGAACCCTCGCCATCTTCGGAACCGCGCTGGCCGTCGGCGCGGTCGCGGGGATGGGGCCGGGCGTCCGCCTGGGCTTCGCGAACCTCTGCACCGACACCTTGGGCGGCCAGCTGGTCGCGCTGGTCGATCTGGTGTCCGACGACGTCAAGCGCAACGCCTGTCAGGTGCGCGCGGTGCCGGCCAACGACTACCTGCAAGGCACCCTCATCCTGCCCGTATGGGACGGCTATCTGAGCGTCTGGCAGTGGCTGCTGATGGTGCTCATGGGCCTCTTTGGCGCGCTCGGGCCCCGCATGCAGCGACTTCGGCGCACGGCAGTCGGCGAGAAGATCGACGGAATGCTGCGCCTCGCGCCCGCCGCTGGTTCGGCGGGGGCGGCCGGCAAGCCGGCGCCCCAGCAAGCTCAGATCGTGGCCTGCAAGAACCCCACGCTCTGGGGCGAGCCCTGCGCTCAGGTCTACTCCAAGGAGAAGGTCTTCGAGCCAGGCGAGTGGTGCGTGCGCTGCCAGCAGGCCTTTGCGCCCACCGAGCGCATGCTCCGCTTCACGGTCGTCAGCCTGATGACCGCTGAGCTCGATGTGCTCAACGGCCTCGAGCGCCAAGACACGCTGTCGTGGGACTGGGGCGCGCCGATGGACGAGGACCCGCGCATCAGCGGGCAGGAACGGTGGGCGGTCATCGGCACCGTCGAGCTGCCCGACGTCATCACGGTGTCGCAGGCGCTCGCCTTCATCCACGAGTCGCTGGCCGGCTGGGCAGGCAGCAAAGACAAGCGCGTCGAGGCCGCGGCGACGTTGGCCAAAGAGCGCGCCAGCCGGCTTTGCTGCTGGATCTGGTTCGGTCGGCACGTCAGCCGCCTCACCTACGCGCGGCCGACCCATGACGTGGCCTTCGCTTCTGGGCCCACCCGCTTGCGCGACCTCATCCCCGACACCGGTCGCGAGCTCATGCTCCAGCTCGACATCGGCCTGCTGCCCGTCGAGGTCCGCACCGCGTTCCGTCAGACCCTCAACTCGGGCGTGTCGCTGCTGCAGAACAGCAAGCGAGACGTCTGGCTGCCGGTCGGCCCGCTCGGCCGGGTGGCCAAGAACCAAGGCGTGTGGGTCGACCGGATCGAGGGAGAGGGGCTGCGCACCTGGCTCAGCACCGCGCGGATCCCGTCCAAGGAGCAGGCGGGGGTGCCGATGCCCCTCCCGTATCTTCCTG
>JBDQIL010000410.1:0-4983 GCA_040264415.1 Myxococcota bacterium | reverse complement strand
CCCCTGGTGGCCCGCTTCCAGCGCGAGATCGAGAGCCTGCGTCGGCTCGATCACCCCGGCATCGTGGGCTTCCTCGACCACGGCGAGCACCGGGGGCGCCCCTTCTACGTCATGGAGCACATCGACGGCCTCGAGCTGCGCTCCTACGCCGAGAAGCTGCACCAGCGACCGCCGGCCGAGCGCTACGCCCGCGCGAGCACCATCGGTCGCGCCCTGTGCGAGGCGCTCGGCTACCTGCACGAGCAGGGGCTGGTCCACCGCGACGTCAAGCCCACCAACGTGATCGTGGCCCACGACGGCCGCGTCGTGTTGACCGACTTCGGCGTGGTCAAAGACCTCCGGGTGGACGATCGCACCCAGAACGGGCTGATGGTCGGCACCCCGGCCTACGCCGCCCCCGAACAGGTGGAGGGCGCCGAGATCGACCCCCGCGCCGACCTCTTCGGCTTGGGCGCCACGCTGTACTGGGTGCTCACCTTGCGGGTGCCGTTCTCCAGCCGCGATCGCGGCCACGCCGCCCAGCCGGCGCCCCCCTCCGACGTCGATCCCGGCATCCCGTCCGACCTCGAGGCGGTGGTGCTGCGGCTCATGGCTCCCGATCCCCGCCACCGCTACGCCGACGCCGCCTCCGCGGCCATCGCCCTGGCGGCCGGGCGCGGCTCGGGCGTGCCGGTGGCCGGCCGCAAGGACGCCCGGGCCACGGTGGCTGGCGCCTTGGACCGGGCGCGCGATGGCGCCGCGCTGCACCTGCGCCCCGTCGGGCCGCGCGGGGCCGGCCGCCAGTGGCTCGCCGGCCTGGTGCGCCAGGGCGCCCGGCGCCGCGGGCTCGCCGTCTTCGACGTGCACGACGCCGCAGACGCCCCCGCCGCCTTCGACGGCATCACGGTCGCGGGCGGCGTGGTGGTGAGCGTGCTCGACCTCGCGCTGCCACCTGGCGTCCAGCGCGTCGATGTGCCGCTCGAGCCCCTCGGGGTCGCCGACGTCCGGCGAACCGTCGTGGCCGCCGCGCCCCTCACCGCCGACCCGGCGCAGGTGGCCGAGCGGGTGCATCGCCTCACGGGCGGTCTCCCCGGCTTGCTCGTGCCGCTCGTGGGCCGCTTCCGCACGGGCCAGGCCATCTCGCTGCCGGCGGTCGTGACGCTGCCCGACGTGGTCGACGGCTACGTGGACAGCCTCGATCCAGACCAGCAGGAGGTGCTGCAGGCCCTGGCGCTGCTGCCCGAGCCCGTCACGGCCACCCTGATCGAAGAGGTGCTCCAGGTGCCCGCGAGCGCGGTGCTCACCGAGCTCGCCAGCCGGGGCCTGGTGCTGCCGGTGGGCAGCCGGTGGCACGTCTCGGCTGACCTCTTCCGCGACGCGGCCCTCGCGACCTGCTGGGACCGCGAGGGCCTGAGCGCCCGGCTGGCCGACGCCTGCGCGACGCGCTCGGCCGGCGACCCGCCCCTCGACGAGACCCTCGACGCGTTGCTGGCCCAGGGCGAGGCGGTCGCGGCGCGCGGGCGGCTGGCCGCGGCTCAGGCCCTGGCCCTGCGCGCGGCGGGCACGGCGCGGGCCATCGGCCACCGCGAGCACGAGTGCGCCGCCCTCTGCCTCTTGGGCCAGGTCCTCCTCGACCTCGGCCAGGCCCGGGTCGCGAGCCAGCGCCTCGCCGACGCGACCGCCCTCGCCCGCGCCGCCGACCTCGGCGCCTCGCGCCGGGTGAGCCACGCGCTGCGCGCCCAGTCCGGCCTGGTGGCTCGCCGCGCCGATCGCACCGCTTGCGCTGCGGCCATGGATCGCCTGATGCCCATCGCGGCGGGCGCCCGAGGCCGCGACCCCGAGTACGGCGACGCGCTGGTGTTTGCGGGGCAGGCGTGGGCGGCGAGCGCCTTGGGCGACGGTCGGACGGCCGCCTCGGCGCAGGCCCGCTCCGCCGAGCTGGCCCGTGTCCTGCCCGAGGTGCGCAGCCTGCGGGTCCGGCTTGCGCTGGCCCAGGGCGCCGCCTCGGGGCGCGATCCCGACCTCGCCGCCTCCCTCGCCGACGCGGTGCTGGCCGACGCCGGCGCCTGGCCCTTGCTGGCCTGGCAGGCCGGGCGGGTGGCGTCCGCGGCGCGGGGTGAGCCGGTGCGACCCCCCGCGGGTCTGGCCGACGGCCTCGACGACGTGGGCCGCGCCAGCCTCGCGGCCTGGCCCGCCTGACCCCCCCGGAGCCCGCCATGCGCGCACTCGTGACCGCCGCCATCGACCCCGCCGGGCTCGAGCTCCTCCGACGAGCCGGGATCGAGCTCGACGTCCGCGAAGATCCCCGACCCATCTCGGCCGACGAGCTGCGCCGCCGCGTCGTGGGCTGCGATGGGCTGCTGTGCATGCTCACCGATCCGGTCGACGACGCGGTGCTGGCCGCTGGCCCCCTCAAGGCCGTCTCCCAGCACGCGGTCGGCACCGACAACCTCGACCTCGAGGCCGCTCGCGCCCGGGGGGTGGTCGTCACCCACACCCCCGGCACGCTCACCGACGCGACGGCCGATCTCGCCTTCGGCCTGCTGCTGGCGGCGGCCCGTCGCATCGGCGAGGGCGACCGCCTCGTGCGGGCCGGCGGCTTCCACGGGTGGAAGCCGTTGCTGCTCTGCGGCCTCGAGCTGCGCGGGGCGACCCTGGGCGTGGTGGGCTGGGGCCGCATCGGCCAGGCCGTGGCGGCCCGCGCCGAGGCCTTCGGCATGCGGGTGATCCACCACTCGCGGCGGTCGGGCGTGCCGCTCTCAGAGCTGCTCGACCGGTCCGACGTGGTGTCGCTGCACTGCCCGCTGACCGACGAGACCCGGGGGCTCATCGGCGCGGCCGAGCTGCGGGCGATGCGGCCCCACGCCATCTTGGTCAACACCGCGCGCGGACCGGTGGTCGACGAGGCTGCGCTGGTGCGCGCGCTCGAATCGGGCTGGATCGCGGGCGCTGGGCTCGACGTCTTCGAGGACGAGCCCGCGGTGCACCCGGGCCTCCTCACCCAGGAGCGGGCGGTGCTGTGTCCGCACCTGGGCTCGGCCACCACCCGCACGCGGCGCCAGATGGCCGTGCAGGCGGCCCGCAACCTCATCGACGCCCTCCGGGGCGACGAGCCGGGCGATCGCCTCGTCTGACGGCGTTGCCGCGAGATGGAGTGCTGGATACCCGTTCAGTGTTCTGCCGATCGCGGCACGCCGAACGCGGATCGCATCCAAAAACTGTCCAGGTCTGGTGGGTCTGCCGCGCTACCCAGAGCCTGTCGCCCCCACCGCCCTGCCCACGCTGGAGCCCGCATGCCCCGCGCCGCCGACCCGCCCGCCTCGGCCGAACTCGACGAGTCCTCGCTCAACAAGGCGCAGAAGTTCGTGCGCATCCTCGAGCTGCTGCAGTCGGGGGGCGGGCTGAACGCGTACGATCTGATGGCGCGCTTCGGCCTCGATGACCGCTCCATGCGGCGCTACCTCTCCGACCTGCGCGACGTGGGCGTCCCGGTCGAGACCAGCGGCCGGGGCGACGACCGCCGCCTGTGGCTCGACCCCAGCTACCGGCGCACCGGCCTGCAGCTCAGCCTGCTCGAGCTGGTCAGCCTCCGGTTCGGCCGGTCGCTGTTCAACTTCCTCGAGGGCACCGGCTTCGCACAAGACATGGACGACGCGCTCGACACGCTCTCCACGGTGTCGCTGAAGGCCGGTGACGACCTCATCCACGACCTCGACCGCAAGTTCGTGGCGGTGCCCGAGCACCGCAAAGACCACACCGGCGACGCCGACGTCATCGACGAGATCCTGTCGGCGCTGCTCTACCAGAACCCCGCCATCGCCCACTACGCGCGGCCCGGCGCCCCCACCAAGCACTACGAGCTGCGCCCGCTCACCCTGGCCACCTACCGCCAGTCGCTCTACCTCTTCGCCGAAGACGTCGAGGCTGGGAAGGTGAAGACCTTCGCGATCGACCGGTTTCGGCACTTCGAGCGGCGTCGGGGTGACCACTTCACCTACCCCTCGGCCTACGACCCGGGCGCCATGTTCCGCGACGCCTTCGGCATCATCGCGAGCGCCGACACCGCGCGGGTCGCGCTGCGCTTTCATCGGCGCGCCTCGCCCTACGTCAACGAGCGAATCTGGCACCGCAGCCAGCAGGTCGAGCCGCTCGAAGATGGCGGGGTGCGGTTGATCATGCAGGTGTCGGTCTCCCCCGAGCTGGTGAGCTGGATCCTGGGCTTCGGCCCCGAGGTTCGGGTGGAGGGGCCGCCCGATCTGGCCGAGCGCATCCGCCGCCTGCACCAAGAGGCCGCCGACGGCCTCGACGCGCTGAGCGAGCCCAGCGCGCCGCTGCCCTCCCAGGTGGTCTCGCGCCCTGGCCTGGCGCGCTGATGGGGGTCCCGCGCCGCAGCCCGGCCGAGCCCCCCGATCCCGAGGGCCTCGACAGCGCCTGGCCCGAGCTGGTCGCGCCCTTCGACCCCTGGGCGGGCGACGAGCGCTTGGCCGACCCCTCGACCCCAGACGACCTGGCGAAGCACGGCGCCCGCCTCGGCGCGCCCGCCCTCGACCCGGCCACCCACGCCGCCTGGGACCGCGCCTTCTTGCACGCCTACGGAGCCGTGCTCGATGGCCGCGCGCCGTGGGGCGCGACCGATCGGGCCGCCCGCGTGCTCGGGCTCGATGGCACCCGCCGGCACGACAAGCGCCCGCCGCGCGTCAGCCCCGTGCGCCTGCCCGCCACCACCTTGGCCCACATCGTCGAAGACCGCCTGCCCGACGTGCGAACCCTGTTCGAGCGGGTGCTGGGGCCGTACGCCGAGCAGCCGCAGCCGCAGCCCATCCGCGTGGCGGTGGCGGCGGTGCTCGGCAAGCTGCCGCAGCTGCGCCACGGGGTGCGGATCTTCGAGCGGGTGCTGAAAGACCGGCCGCGCCCCGACTCCGAGTTCCGCGCCGCCATCCGCGCGGTCGATCAGGCGCCGGCCATGCTGTGGTCGAACGGGCCGGAGGGCCCGCGCCCCTGGCT
>JBDQIL010000409.1:0-5001 GCA_040264415.1 Myxococcota bacterium | reverse complement strand
GGCCGACGTGTCGAGCCGCGGTGCGATCAACGAGGTGATGGACAACCTCGAGCTGCGAAAGGACAACGAGGCCGCGCAGATGGCGGCCCCGGCCGCTGCCCCCGCCGAGGGCGCGGCCTCGTTGTCCTTTCGCAGCTCGAGGTTGTCCATCACCTCGTTGATCGCACCGCGGCTCGACACGTCGGCCATGGTGAAGAACCAGAAGATGAGGGCGAACCACAGGGCCGAGCTGAACACGAACACGTTGAACTTGGCGTCGTGCAGAAGGTGCATGAAGAACGCGCAGACGAAGAAGGCCTTGGTGAAGGCGACCGCCATGGCGATGCCGATCGACAGCGCCGAGCCTGCAGCCACGCCCATGCCCGGCCCGAAGACGGACACGGCGTAGGTGAGCGCGGTGAGGAACAGCAGCGTGCCAAACACCATGAAGTAGGTCTTCATGGGCGTGACGTGGTGACCGTGGTCGCCGTGAGCGGCGTGGGCGTCGGTTGCCATGGGGAGAACTCCGGAGGCTCAGTGGGTGCGGCGGTGGGGAGCGGCGGTCCGCTCAGCGCACCAGGTAGAGCAGCGGGAAGAGGAAGATCCAGATGAGGTCCACGAGGTGCCAGTACAGGCCGATGTTGTCCACCGCCGAGTAGTTCTCGGGGTTGAAGTCACCGCGCCGGGCCCGCAGGTAGAGCCAGAAGATGAGGCCGATGCCGATCACGACGTGGAGGCCGTGAACGCCGGTCATCATGAAGTAGATGCTGAAGAACAGCTGCGGCGCGTTGGTGGCCGTGACCTCGATGCCGTCGAAGCTGTAGAAGCTGCCAGGCAGCAGCCCCTCGTGGATCTTGTGGCTGTACTCGAGGAACTTGATGATCAGGAAGCCAAAGGCCCCCCCGATGGTCATCAGCAGGTAGCGCTGCAGCCACTTCTGGTCGTTGATCTGGGCCGCCCGCACCGCGAGCGCCATGGTCAGCGACGAGGCCAGCAGCACCACGGTGTTGATGCCGCCCATCACCTTGTCGAGCTGCTCAGCCGCCTCGAGCCAGGTCTCTGGGTACATGAACCGGAAGGCGATGTAGGCCATGAAGAGGCCCGCGAAGAACAGCGTCTCCTGGACCAGGAACAGCCACATCCCGAACTTGTTGGCCGAGTTCTGCTGGCCCATGTCGTGGAAGTGGTGCGCCAGGTACCAAGGCCCGTGGTGGGCGTCGGCCTCTGCGCTCTCGTTGTCGTACGTGCACATGGGGAGGGTCTCCGAGGGCCTCGAGGGGCCCGGGAAGGGTCAGCCCGGGGGGGACGAAGGGCTCAGTGGCCGCCGCTGGGATCGGGGATGATCTCGTCGAAGTCGTAGGGCCCGTGCGTGCAGATCGGCTTGTGGGAAAAGTTGTGCTCGATGGGCGGGCTGGCGGTCTCCCACTCCATCGACTTGCCACCCCAGGGGTTGGCCGGGGCCTTCTCGCCGCCGAAGATCGAGGCGATGAGGTAGCCGAGCACGCAGAAGAGCGCGAAGCCGAAGGTGAAGGCGCCCAACGTCGAGAGCTGGTTCCAGATCTCGAACTCCGGCAGGTACTGGTGGTACCGGCGCGGCATGCCCCGCGTGCCCGCGACGAACTGCGGGAAGAAGGTCAGGTTGTAGCCGAAGAACACCAGGAAGAACGTGCCGATGGCCGCCTTCGAGTTGTACATCTTGCCGGTCATCTTGGGCCACCAGTGGTGCATGGCCCCGATGAGCGCGAAGAGCACGCCGCCCATCATCACGTAGTGGAAGTGAGCCACCACGAAGTAGGTGTCGTGCAGGTGGACGTCGGTGGCGAGCGTGGCCAGCGGCAGGCCGGTCAGGCCGCCGATGAGGAACACCCACAAGAAGCCCATGGCGTAGAGCATGGGAGCGTTCCACCGGATCGACCCGCCGTACAGGGTGGCGATCCAGGAGCACAGCTTGATCGCGGTCGGGATGGCCACGCCGAAGGTGAGCAGCGAGAAGATGGTCCCGCTCAGCTCGGACTGCCCCGAGACGAACATGTGGTGGCCCCAGATGAAGAAGCCGATGGCCGCGATCGAGACCGACGACGCCGCGATGGCGGTGTAGCCGAAGATGTGCTTGCGGGCGTGCACCGTGATCAGCTCGGAGATCACACCGAAGGCCGGCAGGATCATCACGTAGACGACGGGGTGGCTGTAGAACCAGAAGAAGTGCTGGAACAGCACCGGGTCGCCGCCCAAGGCCGGATCGAAGATGCCGATGCCCAGGCTCCGCTCGAAGATGAGCAGGAAGATGGTGATGGCGATGACCGGCGTGGCGAGCACCTGGATGACGCTGGTGGCGTAGATGGCCCAGATGAACAGGGGCATCCGGCCCCAGGACATGCCCGGGGCGCGCATCTTGTGCACGGTCACGATGAAGTTCAGCCCCGTGAGGATGGAGCTGAATCCCAAGATGAACACGCCGATCAGGGCGCTGAGCACGCTGGTGTCGGAGAAGGTCGAGCTGTACGGGGTGTAGAAGGTCCAGCCCGTGTCGACGCCGCCCGAGATGAGCGTGTAGAGCAGGAACAAGGCCCCGACCACGTAGATGTGGAAGCTCGCCAGGTTCAGCTTCGGGAAGGCCACGTCGATGGCGCCGAGCTGCAGGGGCAAGAAGAAGTTGCCCATGGTGGCGGGGATCGCCGGCACCAGCACCAAGAACACCATGATGGCGCCGTGGAGCGTGAAGATGCGGTTGTAGGTGTTCGCGCTGAACAGATCGCCGTCGGGCGTGAACAGCTCGGCGCGGACCCCCATCGCGAGCAGGCCGCCCGCGAGGAAGAACGTGAGCACCGTCACCAGGTACATCAGACCGATCCGCTTGTGATCGATCGTGAAGACCCAGGACAGCAGTCCCTTCTGGGCGGTCAGGTAGGACGCTTCGTGCCCGTCGTGGGCCTCGCCGAGTCCGTCAACAGTCGAGGAGCTCATTCCGAATCCCTCACTTCAGGGTCTTGATGTAGGCGATGAGGCCGTCGATCTGCTCGTCATCGAGCTGACCGGCGTAGGGCGGCATGACCGGCGAGTAGCCGGCGACGACCTTCGCGGCAGGGGCCACGATGCTCTCACGGATGTAGTTCTCGTCCACCAGCACGGAGCTTCCGTCGTCCAGGTTCTCCTGGCGACCGAACAGCCCCTTGAAGGTGGGGCCGACCATCTGGCTGCCGTCGATGCTGTGGCAGCCGGCGCAGCCCTTCGAGGCGTAGAGCGTGGGGCCATCGACCACGGGGCCGGCGTTGGACTGCTCGCGCACCCACACGTTGAAGTCTTGCGGGTCGAGGATCTTGGCCGTGCCGATCATGCGGCTGTGGCCGTCGCCGCAGTACTCGGTGCAGTACACGTTGTGCTCGCCCTCCCAGGGGGCCTCGAACCAGAGGATCGTGTACCGGTTGGGCAGCACGTCCTTCTTGATTCGGAAGTCGGGCACGAAGAAGCTGTGCAGCACGTCGGTGGACGACATGATGAGCTTCACGGGCTGGCCCTTCGGTGCGATCAGCGTGTCGCTCTCGAAGGTCTTGCCGTCTTCGGTGGTGTAGGTGTAGGTCCAATACCACTTCTGGCCAGTGACCTTGATCTCGTAGGAGTCGGCCGGCGGCACCGCGTAGTTCATCCAGGTCTTGAACCCGAAGTAGAACATCGCGATGAGCAGCACGCCCGGGCCCACCGACCACGCGATCTCGAGGCTGTGGCTGCCCTTGATGTCGAGCGTGCGATCTTCGGGGGACCGCTGGCGGTACCGCACGAAGAGGTACAGCATCGCGCCAGCGAGCACGATGAAGAAGAAGACGTCGATCCAGTAGATGAAGTCCCACACGAAGTCGACTTCAGGCGCCAACGTCGAGGCCGAGGGCGGGAGCCAGAAGGAGCCCTCGCGGTCGGGACGCACCCAATCCTGGGCGTGAGCACTGGCAGACAGCGCAGAGAGAAGCAGGAGGTTCACGAGTCACTCCGATCTGGCCGGGACTTCTCCCGGCGCCACAGGACGATGCCGAGACCCGCCATGGCCACCATGGTCATCACTCCGCCCAGGCGCATCACGCCGAAGGCGAAGGGAGTGTAGCGGCCGGCGGTCTCGTCGTAGCGGAAACAGCTCAGCACAAGCTTGTCGACCGGGCTTCCGAGGCGGCCCGCGGAGGCCTCCATCAGGGCGAAGCGCAGGTCTTTCGCGGCGTACTGGACGCCGTATACGTAGCGGGCGACGGTGCCCGCGGGCGAAAGGAAGGTGAGCACGGCGGGGTGGGCGTACTGCCCGGTCGGGGCGTCGTACTTGAACCCGAAGCCGATGGTCTTGGCGATCTGGTCGATCTGATCTTCCGAGCCGACCAGGAACTGCCAATCGACGTCGGAGCCGCGCCCGTAGGATTCGAGGTACGACGACCGCTTGCTCTCGGCGAGGGCGGCCGTCTCTTTCGGGTCGATGCTGATGGTCACGATGCGAAAGCGCTCGCCCGGGGTCCAGTCCAGCGCCTTCAGCCCGTCGAGCAGCGCGTTGAGCTGCAGGCTGCAGAGCGTCTCGCACGTGTAGTAGTTCAGGGTGAGCAGCACCGGGACGTCGGCCGCGAGCAGGTCGCCCATGGTGACAGTCGCGCCGGTGTGGTCGGTGAAGGTCAGGCCCGGATCGACCTGCCCGCCCAGGTTCTCCACCACCGTCACGCCGACGAGCTCGTCGGGGAGGGCCTCGGCGGCCTGCGACGGGAGCGCCACCGCCAGCCACACCAGCGCCGCCGCCAGCAGCGTGAGCGCTGGGCGGAGGGGGCGCAGGATGGCGGGGCGGTTGTTCACGGGGCGGAGTGAGCCGGGATGTGGTCGATGTCGCCGTAGCCCTTGGCCTCGAACTGAGCAGCCTTCTCGGCGTTGAACAGGGCGATGCCCGCCATCACCATGCCGACCACCACGATGGTGATGCCGCCGGCGAGGATGGCGAGGAAGCGGGTGGGGACGTTGTCGGGTTCGACGTGGATTCCGGCCAGGTCCGCCGCGGAGGGGGCG
>JBDQIL010000408.1:0-5005 GCA_040264415.1 Myxococcota bacterium | reverse complement strand
TCGAGCCCGTGCTGGAAGCCCACGGGCCCACCCTGAGCCAGCAGGGCCAGCTGCGCCCGCGGCGACAGGGTGTCGGCGAGGCTCGGGCGCGGCAGCTCTCGCAAAGCCTCGGCCCCCAGCCACACCACCGCGGCCAGCATCACCCAGCGCACGATCGACGTGCTGACGCCGCACCCCACCGCGCCCATCGCCGGGATCACGAGCCCGCCGGGCAGGGTCAGGCCGAAGACCAGCGCCGCGTTGCCCCCCACGTTCGCCAGGTTTCCGGCGAAGACCGCGAGCATGGGCACCTTCATCTCGCCGCGACCCTGCAAGTAGCGGCCCAGCGCCTGAAAGAGCATCGCCGGCCACACCCCCCAGGCGGCGGCGCGGCAGTAGGCCCCCGCGACCGGGAGGATCTCCGGTGGCTGGTGGAGGGCCGCGAGCGCCGGCTCGGCCAGGAGCATCAGGGCCACCATCGGCACGCTGAGCAAGGTGGCCAAGACCATCGTGCGCGCGAGCGTGCGCCCGAGCGCGGCCCGCTGCCCGGCTCCCCAGCCCTGGGAGAAGAGCGGGTCGAGCCCGCTCAGGGCCCCCAGGCCGACGATGAGGACGCCAAAGCTCCAGATGTGTCCGACGCCCACGGCCGCCAGATCGTCGCCGCTCACCGCCCCCACCATGGCGACGTCGACCGTGCCCATGGCCACCATCCCGAGCTGTCCGAGCACCACCGGCCAGGCCAAGCGCCCGAGGCGGCGCAGCTCTCCGGGACCGGCCGGCTCGACCCGCTCGGGGGTGGAGGCAGACATCAGCGGCGGATCGGGACGATGGTGAGCGGCGCGTCGGCCGCCCGGGCGGCCGCGCCGGGGTCGAGGGCGCCGCCCAAGGCCATGTTCTCGAGGATGGCGGCCATACGCGCCCGCGGCGGGCGATCCGCCACCGCGCGCGCATAGCCTCGCCGCGGAGCCGGCAGGATCGCCGCCACAAAGGCCGCTTCGGTCGGGGTCAGGCGGGCGGGCTGCTTGATAAAGTAGGCGTCGGCCGCCGGCCCGACCCCATACAGGTCGGGCCCCAGCTCGACGATGTTGATGTAGAGCTCGAGGATCCGCTCCTTGGGCAGCGTGCGCTCGAGGTCGAGGGCGTAGAGCAGCTCGCGCAGCTTGCGGGCGAGGGTGCGGTCCATCGGGTCGCAGAAGAGGTTCTTCGCCAGCTGCTGTGTGATCGTGGAGCCGCCGCGGGGGGCGCCATCGGGCGCCTGCGTCCAGGCGTCGAGGGCCTCGCGGATGGCCGGCAGGTGGTAGCCGGGGTGGTCGCGAAAGGCGGCGTCTTCGGCGGCGATCATGGCCGCAGGGGTGAGCCCCGCGCGCGCGAGGGGGGTCCAGCCCGGCAGGCCGTCGCCGGTGGTGCGGGGCACCCAGCCGCCCTCGATGGGGGCGCGCCACGTGAAGCTGCCTCGGCGCCAGGCGCCCGGATCGGGGAGCACGCCCGCAGCCGCGAGCCCGGCGGCGGCCGGCTCCACCGACCGCAGCGCCCGCGCGTCGAGATCGTAGACCAGGCGGGCGCCCAGGGTGCCCGTCAGCTCGGCGCCGCGGGCCTCGGGGAGGGCGGCCGCGAAGCGGTCCACCAAGGCGGTGAGGGGGAGCGCCCGCGCATCGACCGTGACCATCCGGTCGGCGGTGACCACGACGCCGGCCTGCAAGGCGTCGTAGCGCACCTCCCCCACAGCGGTGCCGGCCCCCCGATCCACCGTGAGCGACACCCGCAGCGGCGCAGGCGAGAGGGGCGATGGCGCCAACAGAGGGTGCGAGAGCACCGCCGCGTCGCTGCGGGCGGACAGGGTGCAGGTGACCCCATCGGCCTCGCATCGGGCGTCGAGGGTGCCTTCGCCTCGCAACGGGCCCGCCTCGACGGCGCGCTGGAGGCGCGCGACCCACGCGCCGTCGGCCTCTTGCCGCACGAACCCCGCGGGCCCCTGGAGCACGACCCGCGGCCGCAGGGCGCCCCCGAGCCCCGTGAGCAGCGGGTGTTCGCCCCACCGCACGGTGAGGTCGGTGACCGTGACGCCCAGGTCGGCCGGCACCGACGACGCTGCGGTGGCCCGGCTGGACGCGGGGGACGGGAGCGCCAGGGCCTTCAGGTCGAGGTCGACGCCGGTCACCTGCGCCGCCGGCCAGGGGGCCAGCGACAGCGTCAGGCGCGCGACGCGGAGGCCGGGCGCGACCAGCCCGGACCACTCGGCGCGCCCGACCGACACGCCGCGGGCCGACCACTCGACCCCGCGCGACCGCAGGGCCCCCTCCACCCGGCTCATGGCCGCGAGCTGCACCCCAGCCGCGCCCAGCCCGAGGGCCAGCACGGCCCCGACCGCGAGCAGGGGGCGGGCGCGCGACATCGGCTGGCTCCGAGCAGGGGGCGAGAGCAGGGGACGAGGGGACCCAGCGTTCCTATCCGAGGGCCCGCCGGGCGCGCCCGCGCATGGTTAGATGCTCCCATGGCCGATCCGACCCCCCCTCCGTCTCTCCCGAGCGTGCGAAGCGAGGTCGGGCGCCTCCGACACGTCGTGGTGCAGCCCCCCGGCGTCGCCCTCGACCGGATGCTGCCGCGGCACATCCAGCACGGCAGCGCCGACTACCTGCTCTTCGACGACCTCGTGCACGTCCCTCAGGCCCAGGCAGAGCACGCCGACCTGCGCATGGTGCTCGGCGCGGTCGCGCAGGTGCATCTGCTCGAAGACATGGTCACCACCGTGCTCGACACCGACGCGGGGCGCGACGGCGTGCTCGGTCGCGTCGCCGCCCTCTACGACCTGCCGGGCGACGCGCTCCGCCGCCTGCGCGAGCTCGACGCCGACGCCCTCACCCAGACCCTCATCGTGGGCACCCTGGGTGGCACCCTCGACGCGCCCGAGCTCTTCCAGCCGCTGCCCAACCTCATCTTCACCCGCGACCTGGCCGCGGTCACCGGCGAGCTGGTGATCGTGGGCAACGCCCGCATGCCCGCCCGCCAGCGAGAGAGCGTGCTCACCTGGGCGGTGGTCGACCACCACCCGCTGTTCGCCGGCGCCTCGGTCTCACCCACGTCGCGGCGCATCAGCCAGCTCCGCCACAGCGCGCCGCTCACCGTCGAGGGCGGCGACGTGCTGGTCATCTCCGAACAGGTCGCGTGCATCGGAGCCAGCGAGCGCACCACCTGGTCGATGATCATCCACCTCGCCGACGAGCTGCTCGAGTCCGGCTTCGCCAGCGTGCTCGTGGTCGAGATGCCCAAGCAGCGCAGCTCGATGCACCTCGACACCGTCTTCACCTTGGCCGACCGCGACGTGTGCGTGGTCTACCCGCCGCTGCTCACCCCCGGCGACCCCGAGGAGAGCCAGGTGCTGCGCATCTCCCGCGACTCCTCGGGGGAGGGCACCGTGGTCCAAGCGCTCACCGGCGATCTGGTGGCCTGCCTCGCCGAAGAGGGGCACCCGCTCCAGGCGGTGCGATGCGGCGGCGGCCACCCCGTCCACGCCCGACGAGAGCAGTGGACCGACGGCGCGAACTATGTGGCCCTCGGACCGGGCGTGGTCGTGGGCTACGCGCGCAACACCCACACCGCCCGC
Source organism: Myxococcota bacterium (assembly GCA_040264415.1). Taxonomy (GTDB): domain Bacteria; phylum Myxococcota_A; class UBA796; order UBA796; family UBA2385; genus M30B51. Next base: position 1,425 of record JBDQIL010000408.1, on the reverse strand, counting down.
GAGATGTCGCGGGCCGGGTTCCGGGTGGTCGATCCCCACGGCTTCATGGCGGAGTTCCAGCGCGACTTCCAGGGCGACCCCGACCAGCTCTTCGGGAGCGGCCGCCGCTACGCCATCCACCTGCAGGGCAGCGAGCTGTCGCGCGGCCGGGGCGGGCCCCGCTGCCTGACCATGCCCGTGGTGCGCGACTGATGGCATCCGACCCCCGCGGCCTCACGCACATCGATCCCGACGGCAACCCCCGCATGGTCGACGTCTCCGAGAAGCCCGACACCAACCGCGTGGCGGTGGCCGAGGGCCGGGTCACGCTCAGCGCCGAGGCCCTCGCGGCCATCACCACCGGCCGGGTGCGCAAGGGCGACGTGCTCCTGGTGGCCCAGCTCGCGGGCATCCAGGCCGCGGGGCGCGCCGCCGACCTCATCCCCCTGTGCCACCCCCTGCCCATCGACGGGGTCGAGGTGGCGGTCGAGCCGCGCGACGGAGCGATTCACGTGCAAGCCACCGTGCGCACCCGCTGGCGCACCGGCGTCGAGATGGAGGCCCTGGCCGCCGTCACCGGGGCGTGCCTGACGGTCTACGACATGTGCAAGGCCATCGACCGCGGCATGCGCATCGAGGGGGTGCGGCTGCTTGAGAAGCGCGGGGGTCGGTCGGGGGCCTGGCGAGCCGACGACGCGCCGGGCCGCCCCCGATAGCGCAGCCTCAGGGCTCGAGTCGGTAGCCGGCGATCCAGGACGGCGCTTGGGGGGCCGGGCCCTCGGCGAGGCCCAGCGCGCCATCGCCGTCGAGATCCCACGAGGCCAGCAGGGCCCGCGCGAACTCACGCTCGTTCAGGGTGCCGTCGGCGTCGGCGTCCCAGCCACCCATGAGCGCACCCTCCCCGACGGCCGACACCAGCTCATCGCGGTCGACCCGGCCGTCACCGTCGCGGTCGATGGCCTCGGCCGCCCCGAAGCGTCCGGGGTCCCCCCACCAGCGCCGCACCCCACGGGCGTGCTCGGCCAACGGGAGATCGCCGGACCCGTCGAGGTCGAAGCTGGCGAAGAGCCCCCACCCGAGCTCGAGTTGCTCCACCAGTCCGTCGCCGTTGAGGTCCCAGGCCCGGAACAGCCCCGTGCGATGGAGGCCTGCGGTCCACTCCTCCCATGCCACCACCCCGTCGGCGTCGCGGTCCCAGGTGGACGGGACGTGGCGGGACCAGACCGGGGCGGCACCCTTGGGGTGCAGGTCGACCTTGGCGGTCGCAGCGGCCGATCGAGCGGTCTGGGCCGCCACGGGGCGCAGGCTGGACGGTGGGGGGTGAACGACCTCCCGAACAGGAACCTCATCGAGATGGAGCGCGCCATGCGCGACGAGCTCGACGAGTTGAGGGCGTGCCTCCCGTGGAAGCACTGGTCGAGGGAGCGCGTGGCGGAGCGCGAGTAC
>JBDQIL010000407.1:0-5012 GCA_040264415.1 Myxococcota bacterium | reverse complement strand
GGGGTGGGCGGGCGATGATGGCGCTCACCGGCTGCCCGCCCACCCCGCCGTGCAGGTGAAGGGCCCCGGCGTCGCCGTGGAGCGCGCCGTCGAGCATCCAGGTGGTCTCGAGTGACGTGAGCAGCGCGCCGTCTTCGGGCAGCGCGGTGCCCTGGAGGCGCCCCACGATGGTCAGCGGCATCGGCGGGACGGTCTCCAAGCTCACGACGCCCCCGGGCTCGGCCTGCACGGTGTCTCCCACGGCCAGACCCAGCCGGGCCGCAGCGCCCTGCCCCACCACCACCTCTCCTGGCAGCGCGGCCCCGCGTCCCTCGGCCAGTGAGAGGCCCCAGGCCGCGAGCCAGCCGGCATCGACCCCGACCAGCGGGGCGCCCTGCACCGCCCGCCCCGTGCGGACCGCCCAGGCCTCGCCTTCGAAGTCGGGCGCGGCTCGGGTCAGGGCGTCCGAGGCGAGCGGCGGCGGCTCCGGACCCACGAAGGCCAGCGCGCTGAGCAGGGGGCCACGCGGGTCTCCCGGCGCCAGCCACACCACCGGCGCGCCGTCGATCCGCGCCTTCGCCCGACTCCGAAGCACGTGGGCCACGCCTGCCGTGCCCAGCGGGAGGACGCCGGCGACCGCCAGCCCGAGCGCCAGGGCCGCGGACCGACCCGGCGTCGCCGACAGGAAGCGGGCGGCCAGGCGGGCCTGATCGACCGCCCTCATGACGCCTGCCTCGCGGCGGGGGGTACCGTAGAACCGACCATGCGGGCTCCTATCGGGATCGGAGACCTGCGGCGGGGAGGAGCGGAGATGTCGCGACCGACGGTGCTGATCACGGGGGCCAGCACGGGCCTCGGGCTGGCCATCGCGCGGCGCCTCGCCAGCCGGGAGCGGTGGCGCCTCATCCTCACCGCCCGCGCCGCGTCGCTTGGGCGCTTCGCCGACCTGGGCATCACCGAGTCCGAATTCGTGCACCTGCGGCCGCTCGACGTCACCCGCCCCGAAGAGCGGGCCGCCCGGGTGCTCGAGGCCGAGCGGTCGTGGGGCGGCATCCACGTGCTCATCAACAACGCCGGCGTCAGCGTGCGGTCGGTGGTCGAGCACGTGGGGGAGGCCGAGAGCATCGACCAGCTCGACATCAACTTTCGCGCCCCCATGGAGCTCACCCGGCTCGTCCTGCCCGGCATGCGGGCGCGCCGATCGGGTCGAATCCTCAACATCTCGTCGGTGGGCGGCATGATGGCCATGCCCACCATGGGCGTCTACAGCGCGTCGAAATTCGCCCTCGAGGGGGCCTGCGAGGCGCTCTGGTACGAGGTCCGGCCCTGGAACATCCACGTCACCCTGGTGGAGCCCGGGTTCATCAACTCCGACGGCTTCGAGAAGGTGCGGTGGACCGCGCTGGGAGAGCGGGCCGCCGATGACTCTGCCAACGCCTACCACGCCCATTATCGAGAGATGTCACGCTTTATCGGGCGGTTGATGCGGTGGGCCCGCGCCACGCCAGAGTCGGTGGCCGCCAAGGTGGAGCGCCTCATGCTGCGCCGTCGGCCGCCGCTGCGGGCGCCCGCCACCCTCGACGCGTGGGCCTTCAGCCTGCTGCGCCGTCTGCTCCCCCGCGCGCCGTACCACGCGCTGCTCTACCGCATGCTGCCGGGCATCCAGACCTGGGGATCTCCCGCCGATGACGTCGAGCCCACGCCTCCCCACGAAGAGCTCGAGGAGGTCACGGGGCGGCTGGGCTGGTAGGCGCGGTGGCCGGCAGCGCGACCACGTCGAAGGGGCGCTCGTCTGTGATTCGCCACCCGTCGGGTGTGCGGATGGCCGCGACGGTCGCGGCGGCCCGCAGGTGTCGGGGGTGGGTGTGGCCGGCGTGGGTGACCGACCCTGCCAGGCGCCAGTGCAGCTCTACCTGGGCGCGCCCGGCGTCGCCGCCCACCCACCGCGCGCGCTCGTGCTCCACCCGGTCGAGGCGGAGGGTGGCCCCGGTGGCCCGCCGGCCGCGAAGCAGGGCCGACCGCGCCCGCACGTGCCCCGTGAGCGCGTCGCCGGTGTAGGCCAGGGCCAAGGCGTCGTGCAGCGCGCCCGGGCTGGTGGCCTCGGCCGCGGCCGTCAGCGCGCGAGCGTGGCGCGCGGCCACGTCGGCTGCAGGGTCGATGGGGGGGGACGCAGGCGCACAGGCCGCGCTCCAGAGCGCCATCAGGACAGGTCGCACTGCGAGAGCCTCGGGCGTTGGCGTCGGCCCGCCCGGGGGCCGCGCCGCGCGGTACAACCCCAGTGTACGCCGTCGCCTCGGAGCCCGCATGACCGCCGACCCCCAGCGCTTCCGGGTGGCCATCGTGGGCACGGGCCCCGCGGGCTTCTATGCGGCCCAGTCGCTCCAGCGACTGCGCGACTTCCCGGTCTCCATCGATCTCTTCGAACGCCTCCCCACGCCCTTCGGCCTGGTGCGGGCCGGCGTCGCCCCCGATCACGCCCACATCAAGGCCGTGGCGCGCACCTTCACGCGTACGATGGAGAGGGCCGAGCAGGCGCGCTTCTTCGGCAACGTTCAGGTGGGGCGTGACCTGACGGTCGCCGAGCTGGAGGCTCGCTACGACGCGGTGGTGTGGGCGGTCGGCGCTGAGGGCGGGCGCCGTCTCAGCGTGCCCGGCTGCTCGCTCGACGGGGTCGAGCTGGCCTGCCGCTTCGTGTATTGGGTCAACGGACACCCCGACCACGCCGACCTCGCGCTCGACCTCGACCGGGTGCGGCGGGTGATGGTGGTGGGCAATGGCAACGTGGCCCTCGACGTGGCGCGGGTGCTGGGCCGGCCGGCGGCGGCCTTCGCGCAGACCGACGCGTCGGATCGCGCCCTGGCGGCGCTGCGAGACAGCGCGGTCACCGACATCGACATCGTGGGCCGGCGCGGCCCCGCCGAGGCGTCGTTCACCGAGCCCGAGCTGCGGGAGATCGCCGACCTCGATGGCGTGGACTTCTCGGTGGAGGCGGGGCCCTTCGGTCGAGGACGGGCGCGCGCCGCCCTCGATCGGGGTGACGCCCTCGCCGCTGACCAGCGGCGGATGCTCGAGCGCATGTCCGAGGCCGCGGGCGGCCGCGACGCCCGCCGGCGCATCCGGGCCCGCTTCCTGCTGAGCCCCGTCGCCTTCGACGGCGACGGGCGGGTGCAGCGCGTGCAGCTCGAGCGCAACCGCCTCGAGGCTCGCGGCGACCGCCTCGCGGCGGTCCCCACCGGTGAGCGCTGGTGGGAGCCCATCGACCTCGTGCTGGTGGCCATCGGCTACCACGGGCCCGGCGTGCCGGGGCTGCCCTACGACGAGCGGCGGGGCACGCTGCCCAGCACGGGCGGCCGCCTCACCCGCGCGCCGGGCGGCGACCCGGTGCCTCGCCACTACGTCACCGGGTGGGCGCGCCGGGGACCGAGCGGCGTGGTGGGCACCAATCGGCCGGACGCCAAGCAGGTGGTCGCCGCGCTGTGGGACGACCTGCACACCCGCCGGCCCGGCTCGCGTGTCGACGACGTCGCCGACCTCCTCGCCGAGCGGGGCGTGCGCTGGGTGGGCTGGCCGGACTGGCAGCGGCTCGACGCGGTCGAGGTGGAGGCCGGAGCGGCCGCCGGCCGGCCCCGGGTCAAGCGGGTGGACTGGCCGACCCTGCTCGCTGCTGCCTCGGGGGCTGGCGGCGACTGACCCAGCCGGTCAGCGCGCGAGGTGGCCGATGCCGCGGCTGCCGTAGAGGCTCTCCACCTTGTCGCCGCGGTAGGCGATGTAGCCGGGCGTGTACCAGTCGCCCCAGGTGCCCACCACCACCTGCAGCGCGGGGGCGCGGTCGTCGCCCTCCCCCGTCAGCTCGATGATGCGGGGCGACAGGTGTGGCACCAGCACGCCGCCGATCGACTGCACCGCGTCGACCACCCCGCCGTCTGTGATCAGCAGGTTGCCGCCGGGCAAGGGGTCCACGTCGCCGGCGGCCGGCACGTAGTAGGGCGCCGCGCCCCGGTACTCCCAGGTCTGCGAGAGGGTGCGCGCCTCCCAGTCCACCGCGTACTCGACCACCCGGCTGTTCGGGAAGCCCTCGCCCGGTCGGTTGGCGCCGTTGTCGTAGAGCAGCAGGCGGTCTCCGTCGAGCAGACGGGGCGAGTGCTGGGTGGAGAACCAGCGCCCGGAGAGCAGCTCGAAGTCACCCTCGAAGCCCATGGTCCAGAGCAGGCTCTCGGTCTCCGGGTCGAGCCCCACCAGCCAGTCCTGGTTGCGGAGCGACACCAGCCACGCGCCGCCGTCGAGCGGGAGGATGGCGTTGCCGTGCGACCAGTCTTTGGGGGTGTCCACGTCGTCGTAGGGGGGGATCTGCCAGAATGGGAGGTTGAAGTCGGGGGTGGTGCGCAGGGGGTCGAGGAGGTCGAACAGGCGCACCTCGTGGTGGACCGCGCCCGCCCAGTCGGTCTCGACCACCACGTCTCCCACCACGTTGTGGGTGCGGGTGCCCCCCGCGCCGTCGTCGTAGCCGTCGATGACCCGCAGCTCGGAGCTGAGCAGCAAGAGGTGGGCGTCGTCGGCGGCCTCATCGCCGCTCTCGCCCGGCACCCGCACCAGCTCGTGGTGGATCGACTCGAGGCCGACGTCGGGCAGCACCAGCGCCCGCTCGGTGCGGCCGAGGGGGTCGAGCTGCAAGGCCGACTCGGTGAGCGCCGTGAGCAGCACGCTGCCGTCGTCGGCCCAGGTGAAGGTGCTCGAGATCTCGGTGTGGGCCACGAAGCACACCACGCCGCCCTCGTCGATGCCCACCACGTAGCCCCAGCCGGCCACGGGGCCGCCCTCCCACTTCGACAGGGGGAAGACGATGACGCCGGGCTCGATCTCCTCTTCATTCGCGATCTGCACGGTGACCGCGGGCAGGTCGTCGGGCAGCGGCCCCGGCGTGAAGCGGGCCTCGCCAGCTGCGATCCCGCCCTCGGTCAGGGTGACGTCGGCCTCGATCCGGTACTCCGTGTCGGCCCGCAGCCCGAGGAAGGGCACCGTGACCGGGGCGGGGC
>JBDQIL010000406.1:0-5020 GCA_040264415.1 Myxococcota bacterium | reverse complement strand
GGACAGCTTCACCTGCGTCGGCGTCGGCGATTGCGGCGGCGATGTGTTCGGCAATGGCGTCATCGAGCACGAGACCATGCGGCTCGTGGCGGCCTTCAACCACCGCCACATCTTCATCGATCCCAACCCTGACCCGAAGTCCAGCTACAAGGAGCGGCTGCGCCTCTTCAAGGCGGCCAAGGGCTGGGACGCCTACGACACCTCCAAGCTGTCGTCGGGCGGTGGCATCTTCAGTCGGCGGGCCAAGAGCGTGGCCCTCTCGCCCGAGATCCAGTCGCTCTTGGGCGTGCTCAAGACCGAGCTGCCGGTCGACGTGGTGATTCGTCTGTTGCTGCGGCTCAACGTCGATCTGCTGTGGAACGGCGGCATCGGCACCTACGTCAAGGCGAGCCACGAGAGCGATCTCGACGCCAACGATCCCACCAACGACGACTACCGCGTGAACGCCAACGAGCTCCGCTGCCGCATCGTCGGCGAGGGCGGCAACCTGGGCTTCACCCAGGCCGGCCGCATCGAGTACGCGCTGCACGGCGGCCGCATCAACACCGACGCCATCGACAACTCCGGCGGCGTCGACATGTCCGACCACGAGGTCAACCTCAAGATCCTGTTGGCGCCCATGGTCGAGTCGGGCGCGTTGGGCATCGACGCGCGCAACACGCTGCTCGAAGAGCTCACCGACCAGGTGGCCGACGACGTGCTGGCCAACAACGACCTGCACGGCCGGCAGCTGTCGGTCGACCACGTGCGGTCGGTGCGCGCCCCGATGTTCCTCTCGCGCCCCATCGACTGGGTCTGCCAGCCCAGCGGGGTGGCCCGGACGGCCTTGTCGCTGCCCAGCGACGACGATCTGGCCCGGCGGGCCGCCAGCCGGCAGGGCCTCACCCGGCCCGAGCTGGCGGTGCTGCAGGCGCACGTCAAGATGCACGTCTTCAAGGCGCTCAAGGGCACCGACGCTGCCGTCATCCCCGGCTTCGACGAGAAGGTGCTGTCCTACTTCCCAGACCGCGTGCGCGACACCTGGCCCGGCGCCATCGGCGGCCACATGCTGGCCCACTCCATCGGCATGACCGTGGTGACCAACGAGGTCATCGCCGACAGCGGCGCGCAGTTCTTCCCGCTGCTCACCGAGCTCACCGGCCAGCCCATCGGCCAGATCGCGCGCGCCTGGTACAAGGCGGTCCAGCTGGTGTCGCTTCAGGAGCAGCGCGAGTCCTTGAACCGCGGGGCCGCCCCCCTCGAGGCGCGCTACCGCGCCTGGGCTGACCTCACCGAGGCCATGATGGGCCTGGTGGGGGTGTGGCTGAGCGCGGGCGAGCCGGGCCCCGACGCCGAAGACCTCGGCCTCATCAAGCAGTCGCTCAAGTCGCTCGGGCGCTGCAAGGGCACCGCACACGAGGCCCGCATTCGCACCCGCACCGAGGCCTACGTCTCCCGCAAGATCGCCCGTCCGCAGGCCAAGCACCTGTCGCTGCTGGCCGAGCTGACCGTCGCCCGGGAGATCGCCCGCGCTCACGATGGCGAAGAGCGGCTCGCCAACACCGTCATCCGCTATGTCGCGATCGGTGAGGCCAGTCGCCTTCTGCCAGCGATCCGCGCGCTGGGCAGCCGGCGCGCGCAGGGTGGCTGGGATCCCGTCGCCATCGGCATCTTGCGAAACCGCTACATCCGCCTGCTGCGCGACCTGGTGCGCGTGGTGGAGATCGGGCCCGAGGTGCGCCTGGGCGTCGATCGGGTGGCCACGCGCTTGGGCCGCGAAGACCTGCGCGACCTGCAGCAACTCATGGATCACATCCTGGGTGAGCAGCCGGCCATCGCCGCCTTGCTGGTGGCCGAGGAGCGTGTGCGGGCGTGGACGGAGCAGTACCGGCAGCGGGAGGTCGCCGACGCGTGAGCGGTCCGGCTCCAGCTCGCTGGGTGTTCCTTCGGCACGGAGAGAGCGCCGCCAACGCCGCCGGGGTGGTCAGCGGATGGGATGACGTGCCGCTCACCCCCCGGGGCGAGGCCCAGGCGCGGTCGGCCGGGATCGCGCTGGCGGCCGGCGCGCCGCTGCGGCACGCGGTCACCAGCGATCTCCGTCGGGCCCACCACACCGCCTCTGGGGCGCTGGCGGCCCTCGCTGAGGCGGGGTCGCCCGCGCCGGCTCTGCAGGTCGAGGGGCGCCTGCGTGAGCGCAACCTGGGGCGGTGGCAAGGGCGCCCCTACGCGCAGCTGCGGGAGACCGGCGAGAGCGAGACGCTGGTGTCGTGGGGGGGGCGGCCGCCGGGCGGCGAGTCGAACGCGGATCTGGCCTGGCGGGTGCTCGGCGCGCTCGCCGATCTCGAAGACCGGCTCGGACGAGGCGCGATCCTGGTGGTGGCGCATGGCGGGGTCATCCGAGCGGTGCTGGGGTTGCTCGATGGCGTGCCGCGTGACGCCCTGGCCAAGGCTCACATCCCCAACGCGCGCCCCCTGTCCCGCGCGGTCGCGCCTGGCACGTGGGCCGCCCTGATGCACGGGCTGTAGGGGGCCGTGAGCGGCTGCGTTAGGCCGCCGCCATGTCCCTCATCCTCGCCAGCGGCTCGCCGCGTCGCCGCATGCTGCTCGAGACCCTCGGCGTGCCCATCGCCGCGGTGCGCCCGCCCCGCATCCCCGAGGCCCCGGCGGCCGGGGAAGACGCGGTCGCCTACGTGCGCCGGCTCGCCGCCGAGAAGGCCGCGGCGGTCGATGCCCCGGGCCACTGGGTGCTCGCCGCCGACACCACGGTCCACCGCGACGGCCGCCTGTTCGAGAAGCCCAGTGACCCGCAGCACGCCGTCGAGATGTTGATGGGGCTGTCCGGCGGCTGGCACGCCGTGAGCACCGGCTGGTGCCTGCGGTGGTGCGGCGCCGGTGACCGCCCCGGCGCGCTGGCCGTCGAGACCACCCGGGTGCGGTTTCGCCCCCTCACCCAGGCCCAGGCGCGCGCCTACGTGGACTGCGGCGAGAGCCTCGACAAGGCGGGCGCCTATGGCATCCAGGGTCGCGGCGCGGCGCTGGTCGCCGAGGTCCGGGGCTCCCACACCAACGTGGTGGGCTTGCCGCTCGACGCGGTGCTTCCCGCCCTCGCTGCCGTCGGCCTCGTGCCCGCGACCGCCCCCCCGGAGACCCCATGACCGCCTCTCTCGCCGACCGCCTCTCCGCCGTGGAGCGGCGCATCCAGGCCGCCTGCGCTGCCGCTGGCCGAGACCGCGACGCGGTGCGCCTGCTGGCCGCGTCGAAGACCCGCGCCCCCGCTGAGATCGCCGCCCTGCACGCGCTCGGCCAGCGCCTCTTCGGCGAGAACCGCGCCCAAGAGCTGCGCGACAAGCCAGGGCCGGTGGCCGCCCTCGCCGCCGAGCGGGGCGCACCTGCCCCCGAGTGGCACTTCATCGGCCACCTGCAGTCCAACAAGGTGAAGTACGTCGTCGGGGTGGCCACGCTGGTGCACTCGGTCGACCGGCCGTCGGTGGCCGAGGCGCTGTCGGCTCGGCTGGTGCGACAGCGCGAGGCCGGCGCCGCGCTGCCCGATCTGGGGGTGCTCATCGAGGTCAACGTGTCGGGTGAGGCCTCCAAAGAGGGGGTCGATCCCGACGCGGCCCTCGACCTGTGCGCGGCGGTGCAGGCCCTCCCTGGCCTGCAGGTGCGCGGGCTGATGACCATGCCCCCCTTCACCGACGATCCAGCCGCGAGCCGCCCCCACTTCGCGCGCCTCGCCGCCCTCGCCGCCCACGGGCGCGACCAGGGCCTCGCCTTGACCGAGCTGAGCATGGGGATGAGCGGCGACTTCGAGCACGCCATCGCCGAGGGCTCGACCCTGGTGCGGGTGGGGACGAGCCTCTTCGGGCCGCGGGCCTAGGGCTCCGCCACCCGCGGGCCCGCCCCCGCGCGGTTCTGGCGCCCCCGGCGGGGGCTTGGCCGTCGTCGGGCGCCCGGGCGCTTGGGCTTCCGGTGCGGACGGGGGTTGACGCTCGGCGGGACCGTGCTCACCCTCTGTCTGCGCCGGGGAGCGCCCCATCCGCCAGCCGAGAAGGCCGGTGGGATCGGCTCTCTTCGGTGATTCGCGGGCTCGCTCTGGGGGCGGGTCTGCACGGAAACCGGCCCGCCGCGGCCGTATGGAGGAGTGTGCCATGATCACGCCATTCTCTGACTTCAACCAAACCTTCGCCCAGTTTGACCGGCTGTTCGGGCTGCCCACCGCCCGGCCGACCCCCCGGGCGGGCGGTCCACGCTTTCAGGTGGAGGAGACCGACGGTGCCTGGCTGCTGCACGGCCTGTTGCCCGGCTGGTCGGCGAGTGACCTGGAGATCACGGTGGAAGAGGGCGTCCTCACCTTGAAGGGGGAACGCTCCACCGAGGTCCCGGCTGGCTACCGACCCCTCCGGCAGGAGCGCCGGGGTCAGCGCCTCGAGCGCACGCTTCGCCTGTCCGATGACATCGACGTAGACGCCATCTCGGCGCGCTCTCACGAGGGCGTGCTCACGGTCACTTTGCCCCGCCGGGCGCCGTCGGCGCCGCGCCGCGTGCCCGTGCAGGCGGGCTGAGCTGCCGCGCCCCGATCGCATCGCCCATCTGACTCCCTTGGAGGATCCCATGTCCATTCAGCATCGCCCCGCAGCTGCCGCTCGCCCCCTTCACACCGGCGCCGACTCCGAGCCCCTGCCCGTGGTCCGCCCCGCGGTCGATCTCTTCGAGAGTGACGAAAACCTGTTGATCGTGGCCGAGGTGCCGGGCGCCCGGGCCGACGACCTCTCGGTCAAGCTCGATCGACAGGTGTTGCTCATCGAGGCGACGGGCGCGTTCGCCACCGGCGACGGCGCGGTCACCGCCTGTGAGGTGGCGCCGGTGCGCTACCGCCGGGCCTTCGACCTGCGCGCCGACATCGACGCGGACGGCATCACCGCCTCGCTCAAGGACGGCCTGCTGTCGGTGACCCTGCCCCGCGCGGCGGCCGCCCGCCCGCGCCGCATCGAGGTCATCGAGGCCTGACCGATGGCGGCCGGCGTCGGCGTGGCGCCGGCCG
>JBDQIL010000405.1:0-5029 GCA_040264415.1 Myxococcota bacterium | reverse complement strand
GGCTGGTGGAGGTCACCCAGCCCGACGGCACCCGGCTGATCGCCCCGACCACGCCCGGCGACGTGCCCGACATTGACCTGGGCGAGCGCCTGGTCAACCTCGAGCTGGTCCACGTCGAGCTGCGCGAGCTCGCGCGGCTGCTGGCTCGCGTCAGCGGCAAACAGATCGCGGTCGAGGGGGTCGAGCTGCGGGTGACGGTGGTGCTGCACGGCACGACCGCGGGGGCGGCCCTGGCCCGTGTGGCCGCCGCGGCGGGGCTGTCGGTGCGGGCCGACGGGCCGGTGTGGCGCGTGACCCCGGGCGCCGACGCGGTCACCGTGGCGCCCCCGCCCGAGGCGGTCTGGGGGGCGCCGTTCGTGCTCACCGCGATCACCGGAGGCGGCACGCCGGCCGCTTGGGTGTCGGGGCCCTCGGGCTTTCCGGTGGGGCTGCCGGCGAACACCCGGGCGCCGATGCCGGTGGGGATGGTCGAGTCGATCGGGGCAGACGCCGCCACCTTCGCCCGGGACGACCACCCGCCCGCGGTCGTGGGCCTGTGCGGCGTGGTGCCGCGCGGGCTGGGCGCCTGGCGGGCCATCCCCTTGCCCAGCATGAGCCAGGTCTTTCCTCGCCAGGTGCCGGAAGACTACCTGTGGACCCTCCTCGAAGGCCCGCTCGACGGGCGCGACCGCGCCGAGCTCGCCTTGTTGTTCGTGGGGGACGGGCCGCGGGCCGAGGTGCGGGCCGCCCTCGATCGGCGCGAGGCCCGAGGCACGCCGCTGCCGTGGGCCGTCGAGCGGATCGAGGGGGTCTTCGTGGCGGACGCGGACGCCGACGGTGGCGAGGAGCTGCTGGTGGTCGGCGACTGGATCACGGGCGTCGGGCCGCAGGGGGTGACGCCGTTCCCGGCCACCATCGTCGTTGACGTGGGCCCCGACGGCCTCACGGTCGCTGCCCGCGACGACCTCGCGCAGGCCCGCACCGCCGAGCAGCTGTCGGCGGCCTTGGGCGCCCCCGTGCGCCGCGCGCCGGGGGGGGTCGGGCCCCGGGCACGGCCCGACGAGGGCGCCCTCAGCCCTTGAGCGTGATCCCGGCGCCCGCGCAGGCCGCGGACGAACCCCGCGGCGGGGCGCGCGACAACGCCACCGCGCGGCAGGCGCCTCCCGTCGGAGGCGGCGCGGTCCATCGTCGCCGACCGACACCCCACCTCCCGGGGCGATCCGGCACCGCCGCCGGGGCCGGTTCGCCGGCGGATTCTGCGTTAGTCCCTCCGCCTCGGGGCGCGTGACGTCCCACGTCACCGTGACCAGGACCAGCGACATGAGCCAGACCCCGACCATCATCTACACGCACACCGACGAAGCGCCGGCTCTGGCCACGTACTCGTTCCTGCCGATCATCCAGGGCTTCACCCGCTCGGCGGGTGTGCACGTCGAGACCCGCGACATCTCGCTCGCGGGCCGGGTCCTCGCTGCCTTCAACGACCTGCTGCCCGAGGGCCAGCGGTTCAACGATGCGCTGGCCGAGCTGGGCGCCTTGGCCAAGACGCCGGGGGCCAACATCATCAAGCTCCCCAACATCAGCGCTTCGGTGCCGCAGCTCAAGGCCACCATCGCCGAGCTGCAGGCCGCTGGCTACGCGCTGCCCGACTACCCCGAAGAGCCCGCTACCGACGCCGAGCGCGACGCGATGGCCCGCTACAACAAGGTCAAGGGCTCCGCCGTGAACCCGGTGCTGCGCGAGGGCAACTCCGACCGTCGGGCCCCGAAGGCGGTCAAGCAGTACGCCCGGCAGAACCCCCACCGCATGGGCAAGTGGAGCACCGACTCCAAGACCCACGTGGCGACGATGTCCGCCGGCGACTTTCGCCACAACGAGCAGTCGGTGACCGTGTCCGAGGCCACCGACGCCCGCATCGAGCACGTCTCCGCCGCGGGCGCCGTGAGCGTGCTCAAGACGGTCCCGCTGCTCGCGGGTGAGATCATCGACAGCACGTGCATGTCCAAGCAGGCGCTCACCACCTTCCTCGACGAGCAGTTCGAGCAGGCCCGCGACAGCGGCGTGCTGCTGAGCTTGCACATGAAGGCGACGATGATGAAGGTCTCCGACCCCATCATCTTCGGCCACGCGGTCCGTGCGTACTTCGCCGAGCTCTTCGAGACGCACGCCGACACCTTCGACGAGCTGGGTGTCGACGTCAACAACGGCTTTGGCGACTTGTTGGGCCGGCTCGACCAGCTCTCGGCCGACGCCCGGGCGGCCATCGAGGCGGACATCCAGGCGGCCTACGACCGCGGCCCCGCCCTCTCCATGGTCAACTCCGACAAGGGCATCACGAACCTGCACGTGCCCTCTGACGTCATCATCGACGCCAGCATGCCCGCCATGATCCGAAACGGCGGCCAGCTCTGGGACCACAACGGCGACGTGCAAGACACCAAGGCCGTCATCCCCGACAGCAGCTACGCCGCGGTCTACCAGGTGGTGGTCGACGACTGCATCGCCAACGGCGCCTACGACCCCACCACCATGGGCAGCGTGCCCAACGTGGGGCTGATGGCGCAGAAGGCCGAAGAGTACGGCTCGCACGACAAGACCTTCGAGGTCACCCACGCGGGCGTGATGCGCGTGGTCGATGGGGCGGGCGCCGTGCTGATGTCGCACGACGTGCAGCCCGGCGACATCTGGCGAGCCTGCCAGGTGAAGGACGCGCCGGTCCAGGACTGGGTGAAGCTCGCGGTGTCGCGCGCCCGGGCCACCGGCACCCCGGCGGTCTTCTGGCTCGACGCCGACCGCGCCCACGACGCTCAGCTCATCCAGAAGGTCAACCGCTACCTCGCCGACCACGACACCGACGGGCTCGAGCTCCACATCCTGGCGCCGGCCGAGGCCACGAAGCTCAGCGTCGACCGCATCCGCGCCGGCGACGACACCATCTCGGTCACCGGCAACGTGCTGCGCGACTACCTCACCGACCTCTTCCCGATCCTCGAGGTGGGCACGTCGGCCAAGATGCTGTCGATCGTGCCGCTCATGAACGGCGGCGGGCTCTTCGAGACGGGGGCCGGCGGGTCGGCTCCCAAGCACGTCCAGCAGTTCGAGCAGGAGAACCACCTGCGGTGGGACTCGCTCGGGGAGTTCTTGGCCCTGGCCGTGTCTCTGCAGCACCTCGCCGATCGCTTCGGCGTCGACCGGGCGCGCATCTTGGGGGAGGCGCTCGACGACGCCACCACGAAGTACCTGCTGTCGAACAAGAGCCCGTCGCGCAAGGTCAACGAGCTCGACAACCGCGGCAGTCACTTCTACCTCGCGATGTACTGGGCCGAGGGCCTGGCGGCACAGTCCGCCGACCCGGCCTTGGCCGCGCGCTTCGCCGATCTGGCGCAGCAGCTGAGCGCCGCCGAAGACGCCATCCTGGCCGAGCTCAACGGCGCCCAGGGCGTCGCCATGGACATCGGCGGCTACTACCTGCCCGACCCGGCCAAGGCCGCCGAGGCGATGCGCCCGAGCGCGACGCTGAACGCCATCATCGACGCCATCTGAGCCCGGCGAGATTCACCGGTCGCGGGAGCCCCCATGAAGCTGGCGCTCGATCTCGCCCAGCCCTTCGATGAGGCTGTGCAAGACATGGCCCGGGCGCTGCTGGCCGCCGCCCGCCGCGACGTGGCGGGCGGTCGGGGGCCGCGGGCGTCTTCGGCCGATCAGGACCACGCGGTCCACGAGGTGCGAAAGCGGCTCAAGCAGCTTCGTGCGTTGGCCCGGCTGGTGCGGCCCGCGATGGGAGAGCTCCGGTACAAGGCGGAGAGCACGGGCTACCGCGATCTGGGGCGGCGGGTCTCGGCGGTTCGCGACGCGGCGGCGCTGACCGAGTCGGTCGCCGTGCATCGCGCCGATCTCTCTGCGGCCCTCCCGTCCTCGGTGGTCGATGGGCTCGAGGCGGCGCTCGCGCGGCGCCTCGCCCGGGTCCACGCCACCACCGACATCGACGCGCTCCTGGCCGAGGTCGATGCAGGCCTGGTGGCCAGTGAGGCGGGCGTAGACGACTGGACCCTCGCTCAAGAGGGCGTCGCCGCGCTGGGGGTCGAAAAGACCTGGCTTCGCGGCCGGAGCGCGATGGCCGCCGCGGCAGATGGCGGCGGCGGAGAGGAGTTCCACCAGTGGAGGAAGCGGGTCAAGGCCCACCGCACCCACTGCCGCCTGCTCGCCGGGCTGGGCGCGCCGTTGGCCAGACGCGTGGTGGCCCTCACCGAGCTGAGCGACCTGCTGGGGGAGGAGCACGATCTCACGGTGCTGCTCGGGGTGCTGGCGAGCGAACCGTTGTTGTCAGACGGCGACACCGCGGCGGTGAGAGGCTGGCTGGTGGGCCGGCGGAGCGGCCTGCGTGCGTCCGCGCTGGCCTGTGGCGCGCCGCTCTACGCGGAGCGCGCCCGCGATCTGCGCAGGTGGCTGGCCAAGCTGTGGGAGCAGCGCCCGAACTGATGGGCTGATGGGCTGGTCGCGGGCCTCTCAGACGCCCCATCGAGCGACGAGGGCGGGGAGCGCGACCTCGGCGCCCTGGGCGATGCGGTGCGGGAACGCCCCAGCCGTGGGCTCGGGGTTGATCTCGGTGCACGCGGCGCCGCTCTGGGCGGCCCATCGAACGAAGCCTGCGGCGGGGTACACCACGCCCGACGTGCCGACCGCCAGGAAGTGCTGGCACGATCCGAGCGCCGCCTCAATCGCCCCCATGAAGCGCGGCTGCTCCCCGAACCACACCACGTCGGGGCGCAGCAGCGCGCCGCAGGTGGCGCACACCCCGCGCGGGTCGGGCGTGGCGGGGGTGAGCGCGACGGTGGGGTGGCTGGCCTCGGCGGCGCAGCGCGCGGTCCAGAGGGTGCCGTGCATCTCGAGCACCGAGATCGAGAGGCCCAGCTCGGCGGCGGCGGCTTGCAGCAGACCGTCTACGTTCTGGGTGACGAGGACCACGCGGTCGGGGCCCCAGGCGGCCTGCAGGCGCGCCAGGGCGCGGTGGCCGTCGTTTGGGCCGATCCCCGCAAGGGCGCGTCGGCGG
>JBDQIL010000404.1:0-5035 GCA_040264415.1 Myxococcota bacterium | reverse complement strand
CTGCAGCGTCGGCCACTGCAGCGTCGGCCACTGCAGCGTCGGCCACTGCAGCGTCGGCCACTGCAGCGTCGGCCACAGCGGCCTCGGCCACCGGGGCGTCGTCTGACGGAGCCGGTTCGTTCGCCGCCGGCTCGGCGTCTGCGGGCGCACCCGCGCTGGCCTCGCCTGGGGGCGGAGCGCCTCCGCTCGCTGCGGCTTCGCGCGCGGCCTCTTCTCGGGCGGCCTTCTCGGCGAGCGCCTGCAGCTCCGCCTTCGGGAGCGCCATCGACTCCTCGTAGGCCGAGACCGTGTCGTCGTCCCAGAAGGTGTCGTCTTCGCCGGTCGCGAAGAAGGAGTCCTCGAGGTCGCCGAAGAGATCGTCGTCTCCGCCCTTGTTCTTCTTGCCCATGGGGTGCGCTCGCAGTCGGAGGGTGCGGGATGGGGGGCGGCCCGATGCGTCGGAAGCCCGCTCCCCGGCAGCCTACCCTTAGCACCCTGAGGGCCCGGATATCAACCGCGGCGCAGGCGACCCCCGCGGCGACCGTCCGCCACCACGGACCTCTGCGAGAAGGTCGAGGGTAGGCAGACTCTGACGGCAGATTGCGGCTCGCCGTCGTTGCCTTGCCCCGGGACCCCGGCTACGGACGCCCCGTCCTCGACTGGGCCGGTTGGCCAGAAGGGAGCCAGATGCGCATTCTCGTCACCGGTGGCGCGGGCTTCGTGGCCTCGCACTTGTGTGAGCGCCTGGTCGGCGAGGGGCATCAGGTGGTCGCGCTCGACAACCTCATCACCGGCGCCCGAGACAACGTCGCGCACCTGCCCGACCAGGGCGACTTCACGTTGATCGAGGCCGACCTGATCGAGGGGATCCCCGTCGACGGCTCGTTCGACCGGATCTTCCACCTGGCGTCGCCCGCGAGCCCCATCGACTACGTCGAGCTGCCGTTCGAGACCCTCTATGTGGGCAGCGACGGCACCCGGCACGCGCTCGAGCGCGCGCACCGCGACGGCGCCCGCTTTCTGCTCGCCAGCACCAGCGAGGTCTACGGCGACCCGGCGGTCCACCCGCAGGTCGAGACCTATTGGGGCAACGTCAACCCCATCGGCCCGCGGTCGGTCTACGACGAGGCCAAGCGCTACGCCGAGGCCCTCACGATGGCCTTCCACCGCTACCGCGCGGTGGAGACGCGCATCGTCCGCATCTTCAACACCTACGGTCCCCGCATGCGGGCCGACGACGGGCGGGTGGTGCCCACCTTCATCCACCAGGCGCTGGCCGGCCGCCCGCTCACGGTCTTCGGCGACGGTCAGCAGACCCGCAGCTTCTGCTACGTCAGCGACCTCGTCGACGGCCTCATCCGCCTGATGGAGTCCGACCTCACCGAGCCATGCAACGTCGGCAACCCGCACGAGCGCACGATGATCGAGCTCGCGCAGCACATCAACCGCGTCACCGGGAACCCCGCCGGGCTGGTGCATCGGCCGCTGCCGAAGGACGACCCCACGCGCCGGCGCCCCGACATCTCGCGGGCCCGCGCGCGGCTCGGGTGGGAGCCCGCGGTCGATTTCGAGGCCGGCATCGAGCGCACGATCCAGTGGTTCCGCGACGCCCAGGGCTGAGCCCGGGCGCGGTCAGAGGCGGAAGCCGATCCCGGCCCGAAGGGCGAGCTGCTGGCCCGAGGACTCCCGGGCGCCCGGCTGTCGCGAGAGCGTGTCCGACGTGCGCACGAAGGTGTCGGGCGTGAGCAGGTAGGTCCACGGCACCTCGAGCGAGGCGATGAACCCGCCCGGCGCGTCGAAGGCGAGGCCCGCCCCCGCGGTGAGACCCGTGCTCATCCCGCCCGTGCGGTCGGGGTACTTGATGGTGTCGAGATCGGGCACCACATAGCCGTCGTAGAAGCGCAGGCTGGCGGCGGTCACCACGTAGGGCTTCACTGGACCGGTCGCGACGAAGTACCAGCGCAGCCGCGGCTCGACCATGCCCATGAACGAGAGCGTGGGGTCGAAGTCCTGGCTGCTGGTGTCGTAGGGGTTCTGCTCGTCGGAGGGCAGGTACTGCTCCCAGCCGGTGGTGAGGTACTTGCGACCCACCTGCATGCCGCCGGAGACACCGATCTCGATCCACCAGAGCGGCAGGTAGCCGACCGTGGCGCCGACGCTCCAGCCGGTGCCCGAGACGAACCCCTCGGACTGGTAGAGGCCGAACTCGCTGAAGGTCGCCTCTTCAGCGGCGCTCGACTCGTCGTCTTGGATCACGCCGACGCGCACGTCGTAGGCGCGGTCGACGTCGCCGAACAGGGCAGATCCGTGCAGCTCGAGGGTCACGGAGCCCGCGCGGATCAGCTCGCGCTCCTTGAAGCGGCGCCAGGTCAGGCCGCTGTCTTCGTAGCGGCGCCACACCTTCTCGGGGATCATGCCCGCCGACTGGCGGGTGGGGCCGGAGCCCTGAACCTCGCGCACGTCGCCGGTGTCTTCGGGGGTGTACTGGGCCTCGGGCTCAGCGGGCTTGTCTGCGACCGTCTGCCGCGGCTCGGCCGCGATGGGCACCACGGTGTCCTCGCGTGGGGGCACCAGGCTGAGGAGCTCCTCCGCGAAGAAGGCGACCTGGTCGGCGAATCGTGGGATCTCCGCCTCGGGGATGGTCGTCGACATGACCTCGATCGGGCTCGCGTCGTCGGGCCCGTAGAAGCGCACGCTCGTGTCGAGCATGCCCTCTTTCCAGGTGACGCGGCCGATGATGGCGAGCCGCGAGGGCGGGAACTTGTCCCACAGCACGTCGATGCACTCCTGCGCCTCGGCGCAGCCCTCGGCCACGCTGCCAGCCCGCAGCTGGATCTCCGAGGGAGGCACGAACACCACGCCGCGGGCGTTGAGCGCGGCGAGGGTCTCTTCGGTGAGAGACTCCGCCGGACCGAAGTCGGAGAGCGTGGCCGGCGTGAAGGTCGGCACGAGGACATCGGAGGCGTGTGCGAGGCCAAAGGCGACGAGCAGCGAGAGCATGCGCAGATCCAGGGCGACGCGCCGTTCGCCGGGCGCGGGTCGCGCGTCTGTACCCCGCCTGGTCTCGCCTGAGCAAGGCGCTCGGGGCTCTCTGGGCGGACCGTCACCGGACCTTCACCGCACAGCCTCAGGGCTCGCGCCGCGGGCCCGGCGCCCAGTCGGCCACCGCGTCGGCGCGGGTCTCCAAGAACCGGGCGAGCTTGTGAAAGTCGCTGTCGCGGCGGATGAACCGCACCTGCGTGCACAGCGTCTCGGGGTCGACGAGGTCGGAGAAGGGCACGTAGTGCAAGTCGAGCTGGCCCGAGACGCTGACCATGTGGGCGTCGAGGCCCTCTTCGACCAGCGCGCGGAAGGCGCCGATCCCGAGCTGGCTGCCGAGCATGACGTCGAAGGCGTGCGGGGGCGCGCAGCGGGACTCGTAGCCGAGCTGCATCGCCTTCACGGACTTCTTGCGCGTGGTGCGCTCGGCGTACCGCTCGCCCACGCGCTCCGCGACCATCCGAGCCAGATCGAGCCGCCCGTGGCGGATGTGGCCGTGCTCGTCACGGGGGACGTCGACCAGCGCCGACTCGGGGAGGGCGTCGGCGAGGCCTTCGGCCAGCACGACCACGCCGTAGTGCTTGCCCAGGCGCTCGCGGGCCACCATGACGTCCACCACGCGGGCCGCCAGCCGGTCGAGGTCGAGGGCGCCGTCTTGGTCGGTCATGTGACCCTGAAGATCCTCGACCGCGAGCACGAGGTGGGCCTCGCCCGCGATGGCGACGCCGTAGGAGACCCAGCCCGCCTTGCGGCCCATGGTCTCGACGATGAACCACGACGACGTGGCCTGGGCGTCGGCCCGCAGGTTCTGCACCTCACGGGCCATGACGTCGACCGCCGTGAAGAAGCCGAAGGTGAAGTCGATGCCGTGGTAATCGTTGTCGATGGTCTTCGGCAGGTGGACGATGCGCACGCGCGGCGCGTCGGCGGGCAGGCGCCGCTGCCACTCGTGCAGGTAGTTGGCGGTCATGAGCGTGCCGTCGCCACCGATGCTGATCAGGGCGTCGATCTCGAGGTCGACGAGGGCCGCGTGCACCCGCCGCAGGCGCTCGGTGCGCGTCGGATCGTCGAGATCGGCCGGGCTGCGGATCCCCCGCCCGGGGTTGGCGCGCGCGGTCCCGATCAGGATGCCCCGGCTGTTGCGGATGCCCCGCACGTCTTTGTCGGTCAGGACTCGGTAGTGCTTGTCGGGCAGCAGCCGACGGCTCACCGGGTGGTAGGCCTCGAGATTCGAATAGCCGTGGAAGAAGCCCACCACCTCGCGCCCCGACTCGAGGAACGACACCGCCGCCGCGCTGATCACGGCGTTCGCCGACGGGGCTGGACCGCCCGAAAAGACGATGGCCACGCGCTGGATCGGTGCCTCTCGGGGGGCGGGGGAGCTGGGCATCGGTGGACCTCCAGGTGGCCCTCGATGCTAACCCTCCCCATCGTCGGCTCGCGCTTCGTTGACACCCCCGCAGCTGAGACATTAGGAGCCGGGCGCTGCCGAGGTAGCTCAGTTGGTAGAGCAACGGTTTCGTAAACCGTAGGTCGTCGGTTCAACTCCGATTCTCGGCTCCCCTTTCATCCCTTCGCGGGAGCACCGGCGCCGAGGCCACCACCTCGGCGCCGTCTGCGTTGACCGGACCGGGGGCCCGCCAAGGCCCGAAGCCGCGGGGATGCCCCGCCTCCACTCGCGGGTCCGGGGTCGGACACGGCGTTAGCGAATGGAAGCGCGGATGCCACCGCTCCGACGAGGCCGCATGTCCGTCTTCCGTCCCCTCCTCCTGATCGCGCTGCTGCAGGCGGGCTGCGTTGCCCGCCGGCCGCCCCCGACCGGCGCCGCCGGTCCGCGCCATGCCACTTTGCCCATGTGGCGTCCGAGCCCCGGCGGCGACCGCATCTTCGTCGAGGCCGACCTCGGCGACGGCGAACCGCGCCTGTTCCTGGTCGATACGGGGGCCGCGGTCTCGGTGATCTCGACCGACGTGGCCGAGGCCCTCTCGCTCGACGTTCAGGCCCGCCCAGGCAGGAT
>JBDQIL010000403.1:0-5038 GCA_040264415.1 Myxococcota bacterium | reverse complement strand
GCGCGCCAAGGCGGCGGCGGCGGATCGCCCCCACCAAGCCCGCGACCCCGAGCCCCCACAGCCCGAACCACCAGGCGCTGCGCGCAGGCGTGCCGTCGCCGGGGTCGGCCGGATCCCACAGGCCCCAGCGCAGGTAGCCGCCCCACAGCCAGTCCACCCACGCCCGGACCGGCGCGAGGTGCAGGTTGACGGCCCACGACGACGTGCGGGCGGCCTGGTCGGGGCGCGCGTCGAAGTACAGGCCGTAGGGCTGAAAGCCCAGCCACGCGGCGCCCAGGAACAGGGGGGTCGCGAGCGGCGCCACCCAGAGCGCCCCCAGGCCCAGCGCCGGCAGCGCCCAGGCGCTGGTGTGGCAGAACCACGCGCCCAGCCCCGCGAGGCCGCCCGCCAGCGTGACCAGCGCGCCCCGCGCGACGGGGCCCCGTCGCGCCGCGATCACCAGCAGGGTCGCGGCCGCCAGGGGGAACGCCGCCGACTCGACGTGGTTGCCCCACCCGGTCAGCACGAGCTCGCGGTAGAAGCCTGGCGCCGCCGCCAACATCGCCACGAAGGCGGCGCCGGCGCGCGGGCCCGCTGCGCGGGCGGCCAAGAACGCGCCGCAGGCCAGCACCACCGCGTGAAAGGCCAGGGGCACCAGCTTCCAGGCGAGCACCGTGGGCCCCAGGGCCTGAAAGAGGGGCGCCGCCATCAGCGCCTCTCCGGTGCAGCCGCCGCAGAAGCTGACGTACTGCAGGTCGAAGAGGGCCTCCCAGTGCCCGCAGGCCAGCTGCACCCCAGAGCGGGCGTTGAAGCGCTCCTCCCAGTGGACGCGCCCGAAGGGTCCGAGCAGCAGGTCGCCTGCGCAGGCGAGCAGCTCGAGCAGGATCAGCGGCAGGATCCAGCGCCGCGTGGCGCGGGGGTCGGTCACCGGGCAGCGGCGGGGTCCGCCCGCTCCACCACCACCGGCACGCCGCTGAGCACGGCGGTGCCCGCCAGCGCGTCGATCTCGGCGGGGTCGGTCAGGTCGTTCATGCTCACGCCCGGGGCCTTCGACGCCACGCTCAGCGACGCGCCCGCCCGGTCGTGACCGAAGCCGTGCGGCAGGCTGACCACCCCGGGCATCACCGCGTCGGTCACCTCGACCGGCACCTCCACCGCGCCCACCCGCGACCGCACCCGGGCCCGATCGCCCGTCGCCAGCCCGCGGGCGACCGCGTCATCGGGGTGCAGCATCAAGGTGCAGCGGTCGCGGCCCTTCATCAGCCGCGGCGCGTTGTGCATCCACGAGTTGTTGGACCGCAGCTGGCGGCGCCCGATGAGCTGCAGGTCGTAGCCATCCGGCAGGGCAGGGGCGTCGAGCGTGGCGGCCAGGCGCGACAGGTCGGCGAGCAGGGGCTCCGGGGCCGCCCGGATGCGCCGATCGGGGGTCTGAAGGCGACCCGGCAGCGCCGGCTCGAGAGGGCCGAGGTCGAGGCCGTGGGGCGCCTGCCGGAGCTGGTCGAGGGTGAGGCCGTCGCGCCACAGCCGGGCGCCGGCGCCATAGGGACCAGCGCGCAGGGCGAGGTCGACCATGCGGGCCGGGCCGGCGACCCGCCGCGCGCGCACCGCGAGCCGCTCGCGGCGGGTGGGCGCCAGCCGCTCGTGCAGCCCTGCCAGGATCTCGCCGTCGTCCATCTCCCCCGGCTGCTTGTCGAAGACCGGGTCGGACCACCGGGCGACGTTTCGTACGGCCAGCAGGTTGAACACCACGTCGTAGTGGGGGCGCTCGAGGGGAGAGACCGGCGGCAGGATGAAGTGGGCCTTCCGGCTGGTCTCGGTGCGGTAGGGGTCGATGCTGACCAGCAAGTCGAGCTGGTCGAGGGCGGCGTCGAGGGTGGCGCCGTCGGGGGTGGACAACACCGGGTTGCCGGCGACCACGAGCAGCCCGCGCACCCGCCCCTCGCCAGGCGTCGTGATCTCCTCGGCGAGTCCGGCCACGGGCAGCTCGCCGTTGGCCTCGGGCAGGTCGCGCACGCGGCTGCGCCAGCGCCCGTAGCCGCCGCGTCCCGACAGCTTCATCGCCCCCATGGGGTCGATGGCCGGCCGGGTGAACATGGCCCCGCCTGGCGCATCGAGGTTGCCGGTCACCAGGTTGAGCAAGACGATGAGCCACTGGCACAGGCCGCCGAAGCGCTGGGTCGAGACGCCGAAGCGCCCGTAGACCACCCCGCGCTCTGCGGCCGCGAGGTCGCGGGCGAGGCGACGGATGGTCTCGGCGCCGATGCCGACCAGGGGGTCCACGCGCTCGGGCGAGAAGGCCGCCAGAGCCGCGTCCACGGCGTCGAGCCCGTCGGTGAGGGGCGCCAACCGGCCCGGGTCGGCGGCGCCCTCGGCGAACAGCACCTGCAGCATGGCGGCGAGCAGCAAGGCGTCGGTGCCGGGGCGGACGAAGTGGTGCCGATCCACCAGCCGGGCCGTCTCGGTGCGGCGGGGGTCGATGAGCTCGACCCGACCGCCGCGGGCCCGCAGATCGCGCAGGCGCCGATCCATGCCCGGCGCGGTCATCAGGCTGCCGTTCGAGGCCGCCGGGTTGGCGCCCAGGATGAGCATCCAGTCGGTGCGATCGATGTCGGGGATGGGCAGGAGCAGCTGGTGACCGAAGACCCAGTGAGCCACCAGCATGTGGGGGAGCTGGTCGACCGACGTGGCCGAGTAGCGCTGCTTGGTGTGCAGGGTGCGGACCAGGCCGGCGCCGAACAGCATCGCGCCCAGGTTGTGCACCACGGGGTTGCCCAGGTACACCGCCATCGCGTCGGCGCCGTGGGCTGCCTGCAGGGCGCTGATCCGCTCGGCCACGCGGTCGAGGGCGTCGGGCCAGTCGAGCTCACGCCAGCCGGTGGCGGTGCGCTCGAGCGGCCGGCGCAGGCGATCCGGATCTTCGTAGAGGTCTTGGAGCGCCAGCGCCTTGGGGCACAGGTGACCGCGCGAGAAGGGGTCGTCTGGGTCACCGGTGATCGCGGTGACCCGTCCCCCCTCGGTCGAGATGGACAGGCCGCAGCAGGCCTCGCAGAGCGGACAGATGGCGGTGGTCTCTGGCACGACGCCAGCCTACCGCATGCCCGCCCCTCAGCCGTCGACCCGCGACTTCGCCTTCTCGACCGCCGCGTCGTAGGGCGCGACGTCGATGTCGGCGCCGCCGGCCTTGAGCGCCTTGGCCCGGGCGCGCTGGATCCGCGCGTCTTGCAGGGCCACCTCGTCTTCGAGGCGCTGCACGCGGGCCTTCGCCGCCGAGAGCGCCTCGGACGCCGCCGCCTCGTCGGCCTTCTCCATCTTGGCCTGCTCGCGGGCCGCGTCCACCTCAGCGCCGGTCGCGCTCTTGACGTCCTTGACCTCGTCCTTGGCGAGCGAGACCTCTTGCTTGGCCAGCTTGAGGTCGGTCTTGGCGGCCTTCTTGTCGGCCTTGGCCTGCTTGACCGCGGCGCGCGCCTGCTTCGCATCGGACTTGGCCGCTTGCCACGCGGCCTTCTTGTCGGAGACGGCCGAGCGGGCGGCGCTCACGGCGGCGGCGTCGGCCGATCCGGCCTTCTTCTGGGCCTTGGCGGCCTTGAACTGCGCCTTGGCGGCCTTGAACTCGGCCTTCGCCGCGTCGGCCGCCGCGTCGGCCGCGTCGTGATCGGCCCGCGCCGCGTCGAGCACGGAGTCGGCCTCCCCCACGGCGCCCTTCTCCTGGGTGACGGTGCTGCGGGCGGCGTCGACCGACGCCTTGGCCGAATCGACCGCGGCCCCCCGCTCGTCTTTGGCCACCGACAGGTCGCCCTTGGCCTCGATGCGCTCGCTCTTGGCGTCGGCCCGGGTGGTCTCGAGCAGCTTCAGGTCGGCCCGCGCGGTCTCGAGCTCGGCCTGCAGGGCCGCCCGCTTGTCTTGAATCTCGGGGAGCTTGCCGAGCTCCTCGGCGCTCAGGTGGGTGACTTGCTCGGCGTCGATCACCGGGGGGCCGGCCCACGCGGTGGTGGACAGGCCGAGGGCGAGCAGGAAGAGGAGGGAGGTGCGCATGGGCGCTCCAAGGGTCGGTTCAGCGTCTATGACGCGCGAGGGGGGTGGGGCCGCCTTGCAGTCGGCTTACAGCCCGGGACCGCGCGGAGCGGTCAGCCCCGGATCGACGCCACCACCTCGTCGAAAGAGGCGCCCTGGGGAACGAAGAAGGCCAGGTGGGGGGCGTCGCCCACGTCCCAGGCCACGACCAGCTGTTGGCCCTGCTGCTCGACCCCCCGCAGGGCCGCCCGCGGGATCACGGTGCGCAGCGAGCGCCGGCCCAGCACGAGCTTGACCAGCTTGGTGCCGGCCCCCCAGCCCGTCATCATCAAGAAGAGACACACCATCGCGATGAGCGACGTGCCGCGGCGCACCCGCGTGAAGTCCCAGGCGAACTCCGCGATGAGCACCGCGGCGGCCAGACCGACCACCAGCGCGCCGAGGGCGAACAGGCAGCCCACGCCGCGGGAGATCCAGGGGCGCTCTCGGCCGCCTTCGAGCACGATGCTCTCGCCCACCTTGAGGTGGCCGGGGCCCTCGAGCGGCGGGGTGGTGGCGCCGGGGCGCTCGATGGGCAGGAAGGTTCCGGCGTAGCGAGGCATGCCGCGCACTCTACCGACCCCGCGCAGGGTGCGCGAGGCCCAGGGTCGCGAGCAAGCCCTCGAGATCGGGCGGCAGCGGCGCCGCGAGGTCCCGCAGCGGCGCCGGGGCGTCGGGCAGGGCAAGGCGCCACGCGTGCAGCGCGTGGCGGGGGTGCTGCCCACAGGGCGCCGGACGGTGCAGCCGCTCACCCACGAGCGGGTGGCCGACGTGTGCGAGGTGCAGATCGTGCACGCGAAGATGGTCGTCGCGCGTAAGGGCCTCGACGGCCATGCCGTCTACGGCCGCGTGCGCAACGCCACCGAGCTCCTCGAATGCATGGGCCTCTCGCCTCTCCGCGGCGAGCGACGATTTGTACTTGAAGAGGAACACGAGCCCGTACACTTCATCGGTGCGCCCCTGGTACTTTTCCAAGAACATGTCGTAGTCGTACACCTCGTCCATCTCT
>JBDQIL010000402.1:0-5041 GCA_040264415.1 Myxococcota bacterium | reverse complement strand
CGCCGGTGACCCCCCGCCGGCTGGCGACCAGTAGCGCGTGACCGGGCGCGGGCCGCGGGTCGCGCTGGGTCTGCTGGCGGTCGCCGTCGCAGCGCTCGGCTGCCTCTGGCCGCTTCGCGCGGCGCTGGTCACCGGCGAGCTGCCCGGCGCTGGCCCCGACGTGGTGAGCACCACCTGGGGAGCGTGGTGGCTCGGGCAGGTCGGTCCGGCGGGCTTGTTCGGCGTCGAGACCACCCTGGTCAACCACCCGGGCGGCGCGGTGGGCAGCCTGCTGAGTCCGCTGACCACTGGCGCGCAGGCGCTCCTCACGTCGACGCTGGGGGTCGGGTGGGCCCTGTCGGTGGTCGCCGTGGTGCACGCGCTGGCCCTGGCCGGCGCGGTGGGCTGGCTGGCCCATGAGGCGGGGGCCCGGGGCCCCGCCGCGGTCGTGGCCGCCGCTGCGGTGCTCGTGGGTCGCTACCTCCCCTTCGGGTTGGGCGAGGGCTCCATCGTCGCGATCGCGGCGCTCCCGGTGCCGCTCGGCCTGATCGCGCTGCTGCGCCTCAGCCGGGGCGGCGGGTGGGTGGCCGTGGCCGCCGTCGCAGCGTGCTCGGGGTGGGCGGCCATCGAGAACCCCTACCTCGCACCCGTCCTCCCGGGGGTCGCGGCGGCGCTGGCCCTGGGGGTGGCCCCGGCCCGTCGCCGACTCGTGGTGGCCCTCGCCACGGGTGCGATCGCGGTGCTGGCCGTGGTGGCCGTCTTCAAGGGCGGCGCCAGCCCCGACTACCCCCGAGAGGTAGACGGGACCGCCCTCACGTTGGCCGGGTGGCGCTTCACCGTGGTCGACCTGCCGTGGTCGCGGGTGCGGCCGTGGGAGGTCGTGTGGGGCGGCCCCGTTCGATGGACCCTACAAAGCGACGCGGCCGTCTCGGCCGGAGGCGGACGCACCTTCGGCCTGTCCGTCCTGGCGCTGGCCGCTGTCGGCGCGGTGCGGCGGCCCCGCCAAGCCCTGCCCTGGTGTGGGCTGGCGTTCGCCATGCTGGTGCTGGCGGCGGGCTCGTCTCAGGCCGATGTCGGGCTGCCCTTCCTCTACCTCAACCACATCCTCGACGCCGTCGCCCGGCCGCTCACCCAGCCGGTGCGGTTCCTGGCCGTCGCGCTCGTGGCCGTCGCGGTCGCGGCGGGGCACGGCGCCGCAGCGCTCGCCCGTCACCGCTGGGCGCTGCCCGGCGTGCTGGCGCTCTTCGCGGTGGAGAGCGCCGCGCTCGGGGCGGGCTCCCTGCGGCTGCCCACCACCGCGCTGCCCGCCGCTCCCTGCCTCGCCGAGCTGCCGGTCCAGGCAGACAAGCTGGGGATCCCCGACGGGGCCGCCCTCGCCTGGCCCTGGGACGCTCGGGACGGCGAGGCGAGCCGCAGCCAGCTGCTACAGATGGTCCACGGTCGCGCGGCGGCCCACCGCGGCATCGCGTCATGGGCCCACCGCGGCTCGTCGGCGCAAGACGCCCTGCGCGGGGCGGGCTTCCGCCAAGACCGCCCGCCTGGTCAGCGCCTCGAGGTGCTGCCCCTCCGAATGCTGGGCTTCCAATGGGTCTTCGCCGAGACCGCGGCCGACCCGGCGGGCGTCGCGCGGCTGCGTCAGGAGCTGGGCGGTCCGGTGCTTCAGTGCGGCGACGTGGCCGTGTTCTCGCTGGGGCGCTGAGCGGGGCTCGGGGCGCCGCGAGGCCGCTGCGGGCCGCGGGGCGGGCCCCCCTGCATCCACGGCGGACGGGCGCCGGGTCCGCGCCCCGGCCCCGCGGCCTCGGCGGCGTCCACCTGGTCGAGGAAGGAGAGCGACCGCGCCCGGGCGCGGTCGAGGGTGGCGTCCGCCGCTGGGTCGCTGGCCGCGAGCTGCAGGCGGCCGCGGAGGGCCTCGAGGATGCCCTCCCGGTTGGGGCAGGCCCAGTCTTGGTGGTGAAGGGGCTCATGGTCGCCCAGCAGATCCAGGGCCAGCGCGGGGTGGCCCGCCCGGGCCAGCTGGCGCACACCGTCGTTCCGCGCCTGCTTGACGTTGTAGTAGCGGCTGCCGTGGGGCAGGGCGTCGAGCTCTGCGGTGAGCGCGCGGATCCGAGCGAGCACCTGCGCAGGCTCGGCCGCGAGGGACGCGTCGAGGGCCGTGGCCGCGTCGGTGAGACGGGCCTGATGGGCAGCATCGTCGGGGCCGAGGCGCTCCAACGTGCCGATGGCGCGCGGTCCGGGGGAGCCACCCACGTCGATCAGGCTGTCGCCCGTGGGCAACCGGCCGAGGCTGTGTGCGCTGAAGTCGGCGCGCTGAGACGGCAGCCGCAGGGCGCCCGCCACCTGCCCGGGCCATGCCCATGCCGGGCCGTCGCCCGTGGCGGGGACCGTGCCCTGCAAGCTGGCGGAGGCCCGGGGCCCCCAGTCGTCGCCGCCCAGCCACCCCGCCGCCACGCCCACGGCCAGGGCCTCGCGTCGGATCTCGCCGGGCTCCCAGTAGCCCCAGGGCGCGTGGGGGTGGAGCGGGTCGAGGCTGTCTGCCCAGGCGTCCCACAGGGCCGCGCGCAGCCGGTGGCGGTCGCGGAAGTCGCGGAAGGCGTCGAGGTCGAGGTCGTCTCGCGCGACGAGGAAGGGCTCGAGGTCGGCCTGTACGGCGCGCAAGGTGGCTGGGTCGGGGGCGGGGCTGAGCGCCTGCTGCAGGTAGCGGGCGCGGACCGCCGCCAGCCCGTCGGCGGGCGGAGCGGGCACGGTGCCCGCCGACAGGCCGTCCAGCAGCGCCCCATCGCGGACCGCGGCGGCCCGCAGGCGGGCGCGCAGATCCCGGGCCGGGCCCGCGGTCGGCTCGGGGAGCGCCGCAAGGTCTGCGTCCAGGCGGCGGAGCACCGCGGCGGCGCCCCCGAGGTCTCCACCGGCCGCCCGACCCTGCGCTTGGGTCCAGGCGATCACCCCGAGGTGTCCCACCACCCGCATCCGCACATCGTCCCAGCCGTGCTCGCCATACCAGCCGTAGTCGGGCACGAACCCCCCGGCGTCCCACTCCCAGGAGGGGTTGTCGGCGGGCAGCGGCGGGTGCTGCTGGCCCTGGTCGCGGTCGTCGAACGCGGGCCGCGCCGGCGGCGCCGGATGGGCGCTCGTCGCGGGAGCAGGGTCGGCCCCAGAGGGGGGGGTGCCATCGCTACATGCAAAGAAGATCGACAGGAACAGGCTCATCATGGGGCACCGATGCAGTCGGCGAGGGCTCGGGCGGCCACCGCGTGCCCGTCCGGGGTCCAGTGGCCATCCCAGGCATAGTAGACGTCGGCGCCCTCGGCCGCGGCGGCCCGCAGCGGGTCGGTGAGATCGCAGGTCGCCACCCCCCGCTCGGCGAGCAGTCGGGCCATGGCGCGAGCGGGAGCGTCGGGGGTCGCGTCGGCCGGATCGAGGTCCACGGCGGCCAGCGTGGGGCCGCGGCGTTCGGCGTGCACGGCCAGGGCAGGGGGGGCCAGGGCCACGAGCAGTCGGTCTCGGCGTCGGGCGGTCTCGGCGACCAGCCCGTCGAGGGCCGCGGCGGTCTGAGGGAGGAGCTGGTCGAGCCGGCGGGCGCCGTCGCCCGTGAAGATGCGCAGCTGGTCGCGCCACCGCCGCCGGTGGGCCTCTCCCATGCCCGTGACCGCGCGGGACCGCCGCCACACCCGGTAGCGCGCGTAGGCGTGGCTGAAGCGGCTCAGCAGCCGCACCGACGGCGCGATGGCGGGTCGGGGGATGGGCCGACCGTCGATGGTGCCGGCCATGCGGCGCTGCTGTCGCTCCCAGGCCGCGTTGTCGTGCAGGTCGTTGCCCAAGAAGAGCACCAGCACCACGGCGTCGGGCTGGACCGCGTCAGCCAGCGCGGCGTAGCGGCCCGCGGCTTGAAAGGTGGAGTAGCCGTCCACCCCGCCGTTGTGCACCGGCACCCCGAGGTGCCCCGACAGCTGGGCGGCGGCGGTGGCCGCCTCGGCCACCTGCAGGCCCATCGTGAACGAGTCGCCCACCATCAGCCAGCCGCCGGTCAGGTCCCCCGCGCCCCGCAGGCCGCGCGCGTCGATGCGCACGTCGATGGACCGATCGAGGGCGCGCGCCTGCCCCGTGAAGCCCGACTGAGGCACCATCAGCAGCGCGCGGTCGGTGACGTAGAGGCCCGCGGGGGCGGCGTCGGGAGCGGCGTAGAACAGCTCAGCGCCGGCCTGCGCGCCCGCGATCCGTGCGGTCACCTCCACCCCGACGAGCCCCACCAACAGCCCACCCAAGGTCAGGCCCAGCCGGCCGATCCAGCGCCTCACCGAGGATCAGCGGCGCAGCGGAAGCCCGAGGTCTTTCGCCGAATCTCGGGCAGAAAGGCGTGGCGCTCGCCGATGGGGTTCGCCGCGACGTCGAAGAAGTAGGAGCCCCCCCGCACGGCCACATACAGCGAAGGGGGGAGGCCACGGGGGTCGAGGAGGACGCTCCCGTCGCGCCGGGCGTCGATGTGGTTCCAGTCTTCGAAGCGGGCGTCGGCGGTCCACTCCCACGCGTTGCCGAAGGCGTCGAGCAGGCCGTAGGGGCTGGCGCCCTCCGGGAAGGCGCCGACCGGCGCGGTGGCGTGGTAGCCGTCGGAGTCGTCGAAGTTGGGCTGCTCCATCTTGCCGTGGTTGAGCTTGTCGGCAGCGTAGTCGTCGCCCCAGGGGAAGCGGCTTCCCTCGTCGGGTCCCAGGCTCGCGAGCTGCCACTCGGCCTCGGTGGGCAGCCGCGCCCCACGCCAGGCGCAGAACTCGGCCGCGTCGTACCAATTCGTCAGCACCACCGGGTGGTCACCGGTGTCGTCGGGGAAGCGCCCCCCCGTCCAGCTCCAGCCGTCTTCGGCCCAGGGCTCATCGACATGGGGCGGCCGGTAGCCGGTCGAGTCGAGGAAGCGCTGGTAGGCAGCCCGGGTGACCTCGGTGCGGTCGATGCGGAAGGGCCCCACCCGCACGGTCTTCACCTGGCGCATCACGCCGTCGCGGTGCTGCCAGCGCTGCAGGGGGCCGCTCGCCCCGGGTGGCGGACCCTGGGGCCGGGTGGGCGTGTGCAGGGG
>JBDQIL010000401.1:0-5050 GCA_040264415.1 Myxococcota bacterium | reverse complement strand
CGAGGAGGCCCTCCCGGGCCGGGGCGACCGACCGCCGCTCACGCCGCACCGGACCGCCGACCCCGCCTTCTCGCCGCTGCCCGTCCGCGTGATGAAGCACGTCCGGGGCCGGGAGCAGGTCCGCATCGCCGCAGACCCGAACCGCGCGGCAGACCCCGACGAGGTCACCGGAGACGTGCCCGGCCCGGCGGTGGCGTCGGGCACCAGCGACGACGACCTCCTGCTCGAGCTCGAGCCCTACACCGACGCCGAGACCCTCGACGACGGTCAGACCCAAGCCATCGCCGCGCAGCGCAGCAGCCCGCGACCGGTGCGCGCCCCCCCCCCGTCCGACTGGGACGACCTGCTCAGCGACAGCCAGTCCGACGCGGCGCTGGCCCGAATCACGGCGCGCGGTCTCGACGACGGCGAGCGCGATCAGCTCCGCACCTGGCTGGCATCGGGCCTCCCCGGCATCCAGATCGCGGCCTGCCGGGTCGCCGGGGCCACCCGAGAGTCGGGGGCCACCGGGCCCATCGCGGCCCTGGCGGGTCACGCCGACCCAGCCGTACGTGTGGCCGTCGCCGAGGCCCTCGGGGCCCTGCGCAACACCGCCGAGCCCGCCACGATGGAGGCCCTGCAGGCCCTGTCCACCGACGCCGACCCGGCCGTCCAGTCCGCGGCCCTGCGGGCCCGAACCCCGCCCCCCCCGGTCCAGCCAGCCGAAGAGTAGCTCAGACCGAACGCCGGTCCTCCGTGCTATCTTCCGCCTGCTCGTCCGCTGCAGGACCTCTGGAGATGCCCATGCGCGCCCACACCCTCCTGGCCTTCCTCGCGACCGGCTGCACCTGGGTCAGCGACGCGGACCTCGAGGCCCGCCGCGTCCAGATGGACGACGACGGCGACGGCTTCGTGAAGTCCGAGGACTGCAACGACGACGACGCCAAGATCAACCCCGAGGCCACCGACGTCTGGTACGACGGCGTCGACAGCGACTGCGCCGGCGACGACGACTACGACCAAGACCTCGACGGCTACATCCCCGACGAGTTCGTGGGCCTGGCCACGCCGGGCGCCGAGGGCTCGGGGTTGCTGCCGGGCGGCGACTGCGACGACCAAGCAGCCACGGTCAACCCCGAGGCCGCCGACGAGTGGTACGACGGCGTCGACACCGACTGCGCCGGAAACGACGACTACGACCAAGACGGCGACGGCTACGTCGAGCTCGCCGCAGAAG
Source organism: Myxococcota bacterium (assembly GCA_040264415.1). Classification (GTDB taxonomy): domain Bacteria; phylum Myxococcota_A; class UBA796; order UBA796; family UBA2385; genus M30B51. The sequence continues at coordinate 3,834 of JBDQIL010000401.1, read as the reverse complement.
GGGCCGCCACCCGCTACGTCGATGGGTCCGGCAACCTGCCTGGCGGAGACTGCGACGACACCCAGGCCGACGTGCACCCCACGGCCGCCGACATCTGGTACGACGGCGCCGACAAGGACTGCGCCGGCAACGAGGACTACGACCAGGACGGCGACGGCTTCGTGCCCGACGAGTACGTCAACCTCACCACCCGCTACGTCACGGGATCGGGCGGACTGCCGTCCGGCGACTGCGACGACACGCGAGAAGACACCCACCCCAACACCGGGCTGAGCGAGGGCGATGAGGCCTTCGTCACCGAAGCCTGGGGCGACGGCTGGGACCAGGACTGCGCGGGCGACGACGACTACGACCAAGACGGCGACCTGTACGTCGAAGACGCCGTGGTCGGGTCGGTCACGTCCGACGGCTACGGCGCGCTCGAGGGCACGGGCGAGCTGCCGGGCGGCGACTGCGACAACACCGACCCAGACGTCAACCCCGACGCCTTCGAGGTGGTCACCTCGGCCACCGACTTCGACTGCGACGGCGACAGCTCCACCTTCGCGATGGGCCCGCTCACCGACTTCGCCCTTGACCTCTACGCGCTCGACTGGACCGCCCCCGGCGACCTGGTCTTCGACGCCAACAGCACCGACGTCTACCTGTCGGTGCGCACGCCCGAGGTCGAGGTCACCCGCGACTCCGCGAGCGGCCCCCTCAGCCCCAGCACCTACTTCGAGAGCGCCTTTGCGTTCCCGGTGGCCATCGCGGCGCCGGCCGAGGGCATCCACGGCCTCGCCGACTGGTGGCGCTTCACCGGCAGCGCGGCCCCCTACAGCGTCACCGACGGGCACGACTTCATCGCAGAAGACGACGCGCTGTACGGCCTCATCGGCTTGCAGCTCTCGACGGGCCGCGCGCTCCGCCTCAACGGCTACGACCTCACGTCGTCGTCGCGCTTCGGCCAGAGCAGCCGGCTCGCCATCGGCGGCAGCAGCACCTTCCCCGACTTCGAGGACATGTCGCTGGCCGTAGACGGGAACGGCGACCTGCAGGCCATCGCCTGCGAGGCCAACACCGGCGTGCTGCACTACCTGCGCGCCTCGACGACCACGCTGCGCGCCAACAGCCTCGACGAGCAGGAGATCTACGAGGGCATCAGCCTCGAGAGCTGCGAGGTCACCGCCGACGGCGAGTTGCTGGGCCGCGGGTCGACCGGCCTCGAGTACTGGAGCTCCGACGCTGAGGGCACCCCTCCGGCGTTCGCCCTCGACGAGGCGGTCAGCACCTACGCCCCCATCGAGGTCGAGGTGCTCACGCGCGGGGTGAGCTCATGGGCCATCATGGCCGACGCCGTCACCCAAGACATCGTGGTGCTGAACAGCTCGGGCACCCCAGACGTCATCCCCGCCCAGGGCGTGCCTCGCAGCCTGCACGCCGCCTTCGTCGGGGGAGCCACGGGCCTGCCCGACGTGGTCATCTCCTACGCCAACAGCACCGGCGACGCGTGGTTCATCCGCTACGACCTGTCCACCGGGCTCTACGACGAGTACCAGCTCGCCTCCGACCTGCAGGCGCTCGACGTCGCCGTCTACATCGGCCGGCAGCCCACCACCGGCGACGAGTTCCTGCTCTCCGCGGTCGCCAGCCTGGTCGACCTGCAGTACGGCTGGGCGTGGTACACGACCGACTGAGCCCCCCGCGCCCAGGCGCCCTCTGGTGCCCGCAGCCGGACCGCGCCCGTCGTCCCGCCAGCGTCTACTCCGAGAGCGACGGATCGCGCGCCCGCACCTGCCAGTCGCGCCGTGTGGTGGCGCCGTCCGCGTCTTCGGCCACCACCACCAGCGTGTGGGGCCCGGCGTCGAGATCGAGCGACAGGTCGAGCCCGAGCCGACGGCCCGCGCCCTCCCGCCACGCCACCTTGTCGGCGTCGAGCCAGGCGGTCACCGACCGCATCGCCGACTCGTCCTCGGCCTGAATGGCCACCGAGAGGGCCCCAGCGTCCACCAGCACCGGAACCGACGCGGCGACCGTGGGCGGCTGGCGGTGCAGCGGGGTGCCGTCGGTGGGGACGACGAGCGGGAGGCGCAGCATGCGGCCGTGCACGCCCGACGACAGGCGCAGCTCGAGATCGACCGGCGCCCCGTCGGGCTCGATGAGCCGCAGCTCGAGGTCGAGGCGCTGGGACTCACCGGGCCGCAGGTACGGGGCGACCGCCTCGCGGTCGAGCAGCTCGACCCCAGCCTCTTCGGGGAGCGCGAACCGGCCGCGCAGGTCGACGAGGTTCTGGCTGCCGTGGTTCGTCACCTCGATCTCGGCCCGGTGGGTTCCGCCAGCCTGTTCGGCGAGCCGGAGGGTGACCGCGAGCGGGGGCGGCGGCCGCCCGACCACCTGCAAGGGCCGGGACGGGAGCGCCGCGGCGGGGCGCCGATCGGCGACCACCGTGACCGCCACGAGGTCGTCGCTGTCGGGGAGCCGCGACGAGACCGCGGTGGTGGCGACCCCCTCGAGGGCCTCGCCGGGCTCGATGCGCCCGACCGGCAGCACCAGCCCGTGCCACGGCAGCGCGCGGTCGCCCGCCGCGAGGTGGCCGCGCGTGCGGAAGAGGGGCGCCGGGCCGCGGTTCTCGACCAGCGCCCGCACCTCGACCGGGGCGCCGGCCTTGGCCGGCTCGAGGGTGCGCAGGCTGACGCGCACCGACGGCAGCACGCCCGGCTCGGGCGCCGGGCTCCAGTCGATATCGCGCTGGGCGAAGGCCTCGACCAGGCGCTCCTCTTCATCGACCCGCGCGGACGCGACCGCCTGCTCGGCGGCGGCGAGCAGATCCATGCGGTGGGGCGACGCGGCCGCGGCGATGATGTCCTCGGCCAGCTCCACCCAGACCTCGCGGCGCCGCTCGGGGGCGTCTGGAGCCGACCGCCACCCGGCCCGTTCGTCCACCCAGAGCAGCGAGAGCGGCTGCGGGCGATCGTCTACCGGCAGCCACACGCCGTCTTCGGTGAAGCGGGCGGCCGACAGCCGCACGTCGGGGGCGAGCCCCTGCCCCGCCTCGATGGGGATGTCATCGGGCAGCAGGTATCGGGCGACGGTCAGCTTGAGGCGGGCGCGACGATCCGCGCCGCCGCTGCGCACGGTGTACAGCTTCTGCACCGTGCCCTTGCCGTGGGTCTCGCGCCCGATGAGGATGGTGCGGTCGAGCAGGTTCAGGGCCCCCGCCAGGATCTCCGAGGCAGAGGCCGACTTGCGGTCGACCAAGACCACGACCGGCACCGGCGGCTCGTCTTCGCCCGGGTGGGCGCGGTACTCGGGCAAGAGGTTGTCCACCCGGCTGCCATCGGGCCCCTCGGTGCGCAGCACCACGCCGTCTTCGACGAAGAGATCGACGCTGCGACAGGCCTGGATCATCGACCCGCCCGAGTTTCCGCGCAGATCCAGCACCACGCCCCGCAGGGGGGCCGGCCCGGACTCGAGGTCACGCAGGGCCTGCTGCAGCAGGCCGGCGGTCTGCTCGCTGAAGTGGTCGAGGGTGATCAGCCCCACGCCGCTCGGGCGCATCTCCCAACGCACATTGGGGATGACCACCTCATCTCGGGTGAGGATGAGGTCGAAGGCCTCGTCTTGGGGTGGGGCGCCGGGCCTTCGGATCGACAGCGCCACCTGGGTGCCCTTGGGGCCTCGAATCCGCGAGACGGCTTGCGCCACGGTCATGCCGAGGGTGCTCAGCCCGTCGACCCGGAGGATGACATCGCCACCGCGAAGGCCCCCCTGGTCGGCCGGTCCGCCCGGGAAGGCGTCGCGCACCACCAGCTTGCCGGCCTCCAGACCGATTCGGGCGCCCACGCCGCTCAGCTT
>JBDQIL010000400.1:0-5050 GCA_040264415.1 Myxococcota bacterium | reverse complement strand
GGCCGACCGCCACCTCGACCTGAGGCTGTCTGCGCCCTCGGGCGACGCCGCCCGCCGACGGGTCGAGGTGGCGGTCGGCCGGATCGGCCTCGCCCGGGACCACAAGCTTGCCGACCTCCATGCGCCGGATGAGGGCGCCGTCCCACAGATAGGGAGCGAGCAGGATGGGAAACTCGAGCCCCTTGCTCGCGTGCACCGTGAGGATGCGAACCGCGCGAGCGTCGGTCTCGAGGCGCGCCTCGGCGGCCTCGCCAGCGTCCTTCGGGTTCTGCCGGTGGTCGTGCAGCCACCCGAGCAGCCCCGACAGCCCCAGACCGGCCTCGGCCTCGGCGGCGTGAGCCAGCTCAGCGAGGTGAAGCAGGTCGGTCATGCGCCGCTCGCCGTCGGGGTGCCGCAGCAGCCGCGCCCGCGCGTCGAGGTCGTCGAGGCTGCGGCGGAACGCGCGCATGAAGCCCCGACGGGCCAGGGTCTGCCGCCACGCGTCGAGGCGCCCCACGTACGCGGCCCACGCCGCGCTGTCGGCCTCGGCGAGGTCAGCCGCAGACATGCCCACGAGGTCGGTGGCCGCGAGCGCCCGGGCCACGCCGTCATGGCCGGGGCGCACCAGCGCCTCGAGCCAGCGCTGCAGCTCGAGGGCCGCCTCGGAGGCGAACACGCTGGTGGTCTTGGAGATGACCGCGGGCACCTGGGCGGCCCGCAGGGCGTCGCGGGTGGCCGCCGCCTCTGCGTGCTTTCGAACCAGGACCGCCACATCTCCGGGGTGCACCGAGCGCCACGAGGCGGCCTCCGGATCCCACAGCTCGACGCCGCTCGACAGGGTCTCGATCACCACCCGCGCCACATCCCCCGGCAGCAACGCGCGGGCCTCGCCCTTTCCCAGCGGCTTGTCGCCGCCGTCGTCTCGCATGGGCGCGCCGAAGAAGCGAAGCTCGACCGGCGCCCCGGCGCCCCGAATGCGGACGGCAGGGTCGCGCGTCGGCGTGTCTACGCGCACGTAGTCGATGCGCCCGTCGGCGCTGGTGGCGGCCCCGCCGAAGAGGCCCGGGTGGTCCATCAGGTGATTCAGGCCGTCGATGAGCGCCCGATCGGAGCGGAAGTTGCGGGTCATGGTGAACGCGTGGTCGGCGGCCTGGCGGGCCCGCAGGTAGACGTGCACGTTGGCGCCGCGGAAGGCGTAGATGGCCTGCTTGGGATCGCCGATCAGGTAGAGCCGGTGCGTGGGCGGCTCGCCGGGGCCCGGGGTGAACACCGCGCGGAAGATGTCCCACTGCAGGGCGTCGGTGTCTTGAAACTCGTCGATCAGCCCGACCGTGAAGCGCTCGCGGATGGCCGCCCGCAGACCCGGCCCGCGCTGGGGGTCGTCGAGCGCCGCGGCGAGGTCACCCATCAGATCGCCGTAGCCCTGCTCGAAGCGCTCCGCGAGGCGCTGGCGCAGCCGCGCGCGCACCCCGCGGGCGAAGCGCGCCCGCTCGGCCACCACGACCCGCCCGCCCAATTCGGCCAGCGCCGCGAGCCCCGTCACGAAGGGGTGCTCGAGCAGGTCGTCGACGCCAGCCTTGGCTTTGGCGGCGAGCTTGTCGGGGGAGAAGTAGTCCACCCACGACGCCGACAGGGCGTCGGGCGGCGGGTCGCTCTCCAAGAAGGCGAGGGCCGACGCCCAGTGCTTCTCGGAGTACCGAAGCTGATACGAGCGGCCGTCGAGCCGCTTGGCCAGCCGGGCCGACTCGATGGCGCTGAAGGCGTCTCCTGACTCGGTCTCGACCAGGCTGAGGAGGTCGTGGGCGGCCACGCGCCAGGCAGCGAGATCGCCCGCGCCCGCGTCTGCCACCGTGACCTGCGCGTCGCGCGAGGCGTCGCCTGCGAGGGAGCGCGCCCCGGCCGGATCGAGGCCGCAGGCGACGCGGGCCCGCTCGGCCCAGGCGTCGTCGTCGGCGTCGCCTGTGCCGTACCGCTCGCGCGTGAGCCAGTCGTCGGTGATCTCGTCGAGCAGGTCGTCGAGCTCTGGGACCAGGTCGAGATCGAAGCTCGCGCCGCTCTCGAAGGCGTTGAGCTGCAGCATCCGCTGACAGAAGCCATGGATGGTGGAGATGCTCGCCCGGTCGAAGTCTTCGCGGGCGACGTCGAGGCGACGCAGCCACGAGGCGTGGTCGGCGGCGGGAGCGGCAGCGGCCCACGCCGCCAGCAGGGGGTCGTCGACCGGCTCCCCCTTCAGCGCGTTGGCCGCCTGCGCCACGCGCTCGCGCAGGCGCTCTCGGAGCTCTGCCGTGGCCAGCCGCGTGAAGGTGACCACCAGCACCGACTCGACCGGCACGCCCTGCTCGGCCACCAGCCGCACGAGCAGGTGCGCGATGCTGTAGGTCTTGCCGGTGCCGGCGCTCGCCTCGAGCACCGTGACGCCGGGGGGCAGCGATCCGGCGAGATCGAAGGTGGGCAGGTCGCTCACGGCTGCTCCTCGGGGAACCGGTCGGCTCCGGCGGTCTGAGAGGCGAACACCGGCGCCCACAGCGCGAGCGCGGCCGAGACGAAGGCCGGGGAGAGCCCGCCGCCGTCGTCGTCGTTCCAGGGCACGCGGGGCTGCCAGGCGTCTGGCCGCCCGAACAGGCGGACGAAGTGCAGATCGAGGCCCTCGCCGTAGGGCGCCTGGCCGGGGCGCCCTGGGTTGTACCAGGCCTTCCGGGCCGCCTGGACGGCCCCGCGCGTCGCCTTCGGATCGTCGAGCAGCGCGGCCTCGGTGGTCGCGGGGCCGAGCGCCGTGACCGCGGCGCCAGCGAAGGCGGCTGAGCTGCGCTCGTAGAGCGGCAGCGGCCGGGCCTGGCCTTCGGTGAAGCCGGCCACGAGGCGGGCGAGGTGCGCCCGCGCGGTCGCGAGGCGCTCTGCGTCGGTGTCGCCCGGCACCGCGAGCGTCACCCGCTCCGGCGGGTCGTTCACGCCGATGACGTGGACCGCTCGCGCGGCGCCCTCGCAGCAGGCGGTCCAGGCCAGCAGGCGCACCCAGGGCGCCAGCAGGCGGCCCGGCCGCAGGCTGCCGATGGCCCGCTCCACCGCCACGACCTGGTCGCCCTCGATCCAGATCCGCTGCACGCGGCCGACCAGCAGGGCGCCCTCGACCTCGACCTCGAGCGCCACGGGCTCTGCCGGGAGGCCGGCCTGCACCGTCGCTTCGAGAGCGAGGGCCGCGGTCACCACCCTGCCGCGCTCATCGACGAAGCGCCGCCCAGGGGCGCCCAGGGGAAGCCCACCCCGCGCCAGCAGCACGTCGCCCGCCGCGTCGAGCGACACCCCAGCGTCGACCGCGTCGGTGAGCTCGCGGGTCACCTGCCAGCGCTCGAGGCCGCCGACCTGCTGGGGCTCCCGGTCGGCCAGCGTGACCGCGTTGTCGGCCAGGCGCAGGCCCAGCCGGTGTCGGAGCAGCCACCGGACCGGCCGGGCCCAGAAGCCGGCCAGCTCGTCGATCGAGAGCGCGCCGTCGGGGTCGGACTCGACCGGCAGGCGGAGGGACGACGGCAGGAAGGGGGGCGGTGGCGCGTGGGCCGACAGCGCCTGGGCCGCCGCGCACAGGGCGGCGTCGAAGCTGGTCGCGCGGCGCGGGCCCGGGGCGTCGACCGGCGGCAGCGCCTCGGGGCGAAACCCGCTCGGCGAGAAGGCCTGGAGCGGGTGCCGGAGGGTGACCCAGTCTCCCGCGTCGTGCGAGACCGACCCCACCGACACCGCCGGGAAGCTCTGCCGCACCACGTCGAGCAGCTCGGCGACCGGCCCGCAGGGGGGCCGCGACTCGTCGGTGCGGGGCTCGCGGCCGGTGTAGAGCACGACGAGGTGACGCCGAGCGGCGAGGGTGGCCTCGAGGAATGCGAAGCGATCTTCGTCTCGGGGATCCCGGTCGCCTCGCCGCGGGGCGCGCGCGGTGGGGTCGAAGCGCAGGTCACCCGCCTGGCGCGGGAAGGCGCCCTCGTCCATGCCCAGCAGGCACACCACCGCATGGGGGACCCCGCGCATGGGTCGCAGCGCCGCGAAGGTCACGGCGCCGCCCGGCGTGCGGGGGTTCGGCGCCACCACCTCAAAGCGCCCCTCGAGGTGCGCGCGCACCGTGGGGAGCCCCACCAGCGCGGAGGAGCCTGCGATCCGGGCCTGCTCGCGGACGCCCTCGAGCTCGCGGCGGGTGCGCTCGACGAGCCAGCCGGCGTTGTCGGGCGCCTTCATCAGCCGTTCGAGGGTGCCCGGCTCGTCGGCGGTGCCCAGCAGGGCGTCCATCCAGGCTTCGACCGTGCGGGGCGCGGAGAGGCGCGCGACCTCGTCGAGCACCGCCGCGGCGAAGCCCATCGCCCGCCCAGCGACCGCCGCCGCGCCCCCCTCGACGTCGTCATGCGGGGCGGCGCCCTGCCACAGCTGCCAGCCGTCGGCCATGGCCGCGCCCACCGCGAGCCGATCGAGCGCCGCGCGCCAGGTGCTCCGCACGTCGTCGGGCTGGTCGAAGCGGGCCCGCCACGCGCCGTCCGCGCCCCACCGGGCGCCGGCGTCCTGAAACAGGGCCTGCACCTCGGGGACCTGCTCTGGATCGATGCCGAAGGCGAGCTGCACGGGCTCCATGGCCAGCAGGTCGAGCACCGCCGAGGCCTCGAGCCGGCCGTCCACCAGCCCCAAGACCGCGAGCAGGGCCGCCGCCACAGGGTTCGTGCGTCGAAAGCTGAGGTCTTCGATGCGGTACGGGATCCGCGGCGGGCCGCGGCCGTCGTCGCGGCCCTGATCGAAGACCGCCGACACCAGCGGCGCCACGTCGTCCATCTGCGGGCAGAGCACGAGGATGTCGCGGGGCTGCAGATCGGGGTGGTCTTCGAGCAGGCCCAGCAGGGTGTCGCGCAGCACCTCGACCTGTCGCGTCAGCCCGTGGCAGGCGTGCACCTGGATGCTCGCGTCGCGCGCGACTTCCAGCACCAGCTCGCCGAGCTGCCCGAGGCGGTCGACGACCGCACCGCCCTCGTCGAGCACGAGCTCTGGTTCGACCCCGCCGAGGCGGCGCCCGAGCGGGCCCTGAGCCGGCTCCAGTCCGATGTGG
>JBDQIL010000399.1:0-5058 GCA_040264415.1 Myxococcota bacterium | reverse complement strand
GCGGTGCGGCCGTGCTGGCGGCGGTCGCGTCGGACGGCCTGGTGGCCGGGGCGCTGGTGTCGGCGGTGCTGCTGATGGGACACGGGCTGCAGGTGGCGCTGCTGTTCGGGCTGCGGGAGTCCGCGCACCGGCTGTTGCGGGGTCACGTCGCCCTCGACCGCCTCCTTCGGGGCGCGGCCGCCTCGGCCCTGCGCGCCACGCTGCCGCTGATCGCGCTGGTGGTGGCCGCGGCCGGGCTGGCCCCTGCGGCCGACCTCGCGGCGGGCGCCGGGGCCAGCATGGTGGTGGCGGAGATCGTGCTGGTCGGAGCCACGTGGCTGGCGCTGCTGCGGGCCTCTGCCTCCGTCGCCCGCGAGCCGGCCCTGCAGGATCCTCAGCGCCTGCCCCCAGTGGTCGACGCCTGGGCCATGGCGCTAGAGGCGCGCTGGGGGCTGCAGCTCGACGAGGCGCCCGGCGGGCTGGTGGCCACCGGCGCGGTCGGGGGCCAGGGGATCCGCGTCGAGGTCGACCTGGCGACCCTCCCCGCGCAGGTTCGCATCGACCGCACCTTGGGCGCGGCGGTGCGTCGGTGGCCGGCGCTCCGCATGGAGGCCCGCCGGCCCGGCAGCCCAGCGGGCGCGGCCCTCTCCGACCCCATCCTGGGGCGCCTCGTGGCGGCGCGCGGCATCGACGACGCCGACGCAGCAGCGCTCCTGCAGGATCAGCATGAGGCCGTCCTCGGCGTGCTTCAGGCGTGGCCCGAGTCGGTGGTCCGGGGCGGCGTGGTGCGCCTGCGGGCGTCACTCGATCTCGCCGATCCCGCGGCGCCGTCGCTCGACGAGCTGGCCGCGGCTGCCCTCGCGCTGGGCGACGCCCTCGACCGCGGCGCCGGCTGAGCCCTACTCCAGGGGGCGCGCGCAGCGAAAGCCGATGCCGTTCGAGCTGCCGGCCTCGGGCTCGGGGAAGCGGTGGCTCACCCGCTGGAAGACGTCGCCGTTGGCGAAGCTGCCGCCGCGGCTGATGCGCGCCCCCTGGTCGGGGTACTGGGGGGCCTCGCCGCTCTCGGGACCCACCGGGTCGATGGCGTCGGAGTCGGCGTACCAGGTGGCCTGGTACCAGTCGTCGACCCACTCGGCGACGTTGCCGGACTGGTCGAGGTGGCCGTAGGGGCCAGCGCCGTCGGGGTAGCTGCCCACGGGCGTGGTGTCGTCGATGCACGGCTCGACCCCGCCGGCGCCCTCTCGGCCGGGCCGCATGTTGGCCAGCGCGCAGTCGAGTGCGGCGTCGCCCCAGGGGTAGGTGCGGTCGTCGAGCCCGCGGGCGGCCTTCTCCCACTCGGCCTCGGTGGGCAGGCGCCCGCCGCGATCGCGGCAGAAGGCGTCGCCGCTCCACCAGAACACCTCGGTGACCGGGTGATCGGCGTAGCCGTCCTGAATCGACCACGCGCCGTCGCCGGCCTGGGCGAGGCGCTCGGGCACGCTGTCGTCGTCGTCCCACAGGTCGAAGAGGGGGTCGCCCTCCGCCGTCACGTTGTCGCGGCCGGCGGCCCGCTCGGCCTCGAGGAAGCCCACGAAGGCCGCGTTGGTGACCTCGACCGTGTCGAGGCAGTAGGCCGAAAGCGTGATCTCCCGCGCGGGCGCCTGGTCGGCCTCCTGACCATCGCGCCCCCGGGTGAAGGGGCCGGCCGCCACGAGGCGCTCGGTGTCGGGCGTGACCGCGGGGTCGTCGTCGTCGCAGTCGGCCTCGGCGGGGTCGTCGGTGAGGCTCCAGTGCGGGTAGCCGTCGCCGTCGCGGTCATCGGGGTCGAGGGTGCCGTCCGACCCGTCGGACCCGTCCGCTGCGCCCGAGTCGCCCGCTCCGGGCCCCGGGAGGGCCTCGGGGTCGGCGCAGGCGGCGCCCCAGGCGGCGGTCCAGAGCAGGGCGAGGGCAGGGGAGAGGCGGTGCATGGGGCCATCATACCCCCCGTCTGCCTCAGCTGTCGGTGGCGGGCGCGGTGCTCTTCACGAAGAGCTCGTCGAGTTGGGCCCCATCGACCCCGTTGGGGGCGTCGGCCATGATGTCCTGGGCCGACGTGGTCTTGGGGAAGGCGATGACGTCGCGGATGTTCTCGGTGCCCGCGAGCAGCATCACCAGCCGGTCGAGGCCGAAGGCCATGCCGCCGTGGGGCGGGGCGCCGTACTGCAAGGCGTCCATCAAGAAGCCGAACTTCTCGCGGGCCTCGTCGAGGCTCAGCCCCAGCGCGCTGAAGACCTTGGACTGCACCTCAGAGTCGTGGATACGGATGCTGCCGCCGCCGATCTCGTAGCCGTTGCAGACCATGTCGTAGGCGTCGGAGAGCACCTCGCCCATCCGGTCGGTGCCCAGCAGGTCGAGGTGCGCGTCGACCGGCTTGGTGAAGGGGTGGTGCACCGAGTTCCAGCGGTCGCCGTCTTCGTCGTACTCGAAATTGGGGAAGGCCGTGATCCAGCAGAATCGGTAGGTGCCCGGCTCGGTGAGCTCGCGCTCGCGGGCGATCTGGTTGCGCAGGCGCCCCAGGCCGGCGTTCACGTGGGCGGCGGGGCCCGCGGCCACCAGCACCAGGTCGCCGGGCTCGACGTCGGGGATCTGGGCGCGCAGCTCGGGCTCGACCTTCGACAGCGCGCCGCTCCAGGTGCCGTCGTCCTTGACCTTGCCCCACAAGAGGCCACCGAGGCGGTAGCGCTTCACGAAGTCGGTCCAGCCGTCGATGACCTTGCGCGAGGTGTCGCCGGCGGCGCCCTTGACCACCATGCCCTTGACGATCCCGCCGGCCTCGATGGCGCCCTGCACGACCCGGAAGGCCGAGCTGCCCCAGTCGAGGGCGCAGTGCTCCATGCCAAAGCGGATGTCGGGGTTGTCGACGCCGAAGCGCCGCATCGACTCTTCGTAGGTGAGCACCGGGATGTCGCCGATCTCTTCGCCCCGCACGTCCTTCCAGAGGGCGCGCACCAGCGCGTCGCCGATCTCCATGACGAGGTCGGAGGTGGCGAAGGACAGCTCGATGTCGATCTGGGTGAACTCGGGCTGCCGGTCTGCCCGCAGGTCTTCGTCGCGGAAGCACTTCGCGATCTGGAAGTACCGGTCGAAGCCCGACACCATGAGCAGCTGCTTGAAGATCTGCGGGCTCTGGGGCAGCGCGTACCACTGGCCGGGGTGCACGCGGCTGGGCACCAGGTAGTCGCGGGCGCCCTCGGGGGTGCTGCGGCACAGGATCGGCGTCTCGACCTCGAGGAAGCCGAGCGCGTCGAGGGTGTTGCGGGTGACGATGGTGGCCCGGTGCCGGGTGACCAGCTTCTGCTGCAGCTCGGGCCGCCGCAGGTCGAGGTAGCGGTGCTTCAAGCGCACCTCCTCGCTGGCCTCGTTGGCCGCGCCGCCGATGGCGAAGGGCAGCGGCTTGGTGCGCGACAGCAGGCGGATGTCCTTGGCCAGGATCTCGACCGCGCCCGTGTCCATGTCGCCGTTGACGGCGTCTGCGTCGCGGGCCACGAGGTCACCCTGCACCTCGACCACGTACTCGAGGCGGATCTGGCGCGCGACGGCCCAGACCGCCTCGGTGGCGCGCTCGTCCACCGTGACCTGGATGACGCCGGAGCGGTCACGGACCAGGATGAAGATCACGCCGCCGTTGTCACGGACGAAGTGGGCCCAGCCCTGGACGACGACGGGCTGACCGGCGTGCTCGGCGCGGAGCACGCCGCAGGTGTGGGTGCGGCGACGGAGCGATGACATGGGGGCCTCGGGGCGCGGGAGAGCCGCGGCTTATCCGATGGCGCCGGCGGTCGCAGCCAGGCGGGCGGACCACGCCGGCCGGTCAGTAGGCCTCGGAGTTGTCGCTGGCGGCCGAGCAGGCCGGGTCGCTGGCGTCGGTGTCGCCGTCGAGGTCGTTGTCCACGGCGTCGTTGCACTGCGTGGTGAAGCCGTAGCCGTCGTCTTCGAGCAGCACCGCGATGCTGGTGCAGACCGGGTCGTCGGTGTCGAGCCAGCCGTCGCCGTCGTTGTCGATGCCGTCGTTGCACTCGGTGGAGGGGTCGGTCTCGTCGGCGTCGGAGCCGTCCTCGCAGCCCGGATCGTCGGCGTCGGTGAGGCCGTCGCTGTCGTTGTCCGCGTCGTCGTTGCACTCGAAGTTGCCGGCCACGCCGTCGTCTTCGAAGAGGTCTGCGGTGGAGGAGCAGGCGGGGTCGTCGGTGTCGATCCAGCCGTCGCCGTCGTTGTCGGCGCTGTCTGCGCACTCGAAGGTGTGGCTCTCGTCGCCGTCGAAGGCGCTCTCGCAGCCGGGGTCGGAGGCGTCGCGCAGGCCGTCGCCGTCGTCATCGAGCTGGTTGTTGCAGGTGAACGCGGTCTGGTAGCCGTCCTCGGTGTCGCCGGAGCCGCAGTCGGGGTCGTCGTCGTCGATCCAGCCGTCGCCGTCGTCGTCGCTGCTGTTGGTGCACTCGACCGAGGTGCCGGTGGCCTCGAGGTTGTCCCAGGCGTCGGCGCAGTCGGGATCGAGGGCGTCGGTCAGGCCGTCCCCGTCGTTGTCGGTGCCGTCGTTGCAGGCCACGTCGGTGTCGCCAGACTCGGCCGTGAGCGCCATGCAGTCGGGATCGTCGGTGTCGGTCCACGAGTCGCTGTCGTTGTCGGTGCTGTCGGCGCAGACGGCGGCCGGGTCGGCCTCGTTGGGGTCCCAGGCGTCCACGCACCCGGCGTCGTCGGCGTCGGTGTCGCCGTCGCTGTCGTCGTCGAGGCCGTTGCTGCAGGCCACCGTGAAGAAGCCAGACTCGCCCCCGTAGAGCGCACAGTCGGGGTCGGCCTCGTCGGTCCAGCCGTCGGCGTCGTTGTCTACACCGTCGTCGCAGTCGGCCAGGTCGTCGGACTCGTCGTTGTCGAAGGCGTCGCTGCAGTCGGCGTCGTCGGCGTCGATGAAGCCGTCGAGGTCGTTGTCGGCGCCGTCCGCGCACTCGAAGGTGTGGCTCTCGTCTCCGTCGAAGGCGCTCTCGCAGCCCGGGTCGGAGGCGTCGCGCAGGCCGTCGCCGTCGTCATCGAGCTGGTTGTTGCAGGTGAACGCGGTCTGGTAGCCGTCCT
>JBDQIL010000398.1:0-5059 GCA_040264415.1 Myxococcota bacterium | reverse complement strand
GCTTCTTGGTGCCCGGAACGAGCGACGGGCCGGTGCCGGTCGAGATCTGGTCTTCGGGGTCGGTGGCGGTGGCGGTGGCGGTGGCGGGCTTGTCGTTCGGCGTGCTGTTTCGGGCCCGGGTCAAAGACCTGCCCGTGATCATCGCGGGGGCTGGGGTGGCCTTCGCCGCGGCCCGGTGGGGCACCCTGGTCTTCAACCCGCACCTGGGCGCGTTCTTGGGCGCGCTGGCCGTGGGTCTCGCCAGCAATCTCTACGCCCGCCTGGTGGACCGTCCGGCGCTGGTGCCCTTGGTGCCGGGCGTGCTCATGCTGGTGCCCGGGAGCCTCGGGCTGCGCAGCGTGGTGGGCCTGCTCGACGACGACACGCTGCGGGCGGTGGACACCGGCTTCGAGACTGGAATCGTGGCCATCGCCCTGTCGACCGGCTTGCTGGTGGCCAATGGGCTCCTGCCGGCGCGGCGCGACCTGTAGCGGTCAGCCTGGGGTGGGCTCGAGGGTGTCCAGCCACCCCTCGAGTCGATGCCACTGGTCGAAGAGCCACGCGTCGAGCGCTGGGGGGGCGGTGGGCACCGCCGCGCCGGGGGTGCGCCACGCGTGCAGGTGCAGGGTGCGATCGAGCAGCGCGCCCCCGGTCAGGTCGGACATCCCGCGCACGCCCTCGAGGCCGCTGTGGCCCAGCACCACGACGTCGAGGTCGGGGGCGGCGGACCGCATGGCCGCGATGCCCCGGGTGCGCGGCAGCAAGGTTCGGGTGAGGGCCCGGGCGCGCGCCTGGGCCGCCGGCTGCTCGGAGAGCCGGTCGAGGGCGCGTTGGCGCCGCGCCTCCGTGAACCGGGTGCCTTCGGGGTAGAGCACGACGATCTCGTCGGGATCGAGGTCACGGCACAGGGCGCCGAGCCGGGCAGCGGCCGCCTCGGGGTCGGCGCCGCCGCGCCGCACGAATGTGTTGGGCACCCGCTGCCCCACGAGGTCGAGGCAGGGATCCCAGAGCAGCTCGGCCTTCATGACGTAGCGGGTGCGCAGGCGGTGGCGCAGCGCGATGGCGATCATCGGCAGCAGCGTGTCGGCGCTGCTGACGTGTCGGACGAGCAGCAGGTACGGCCCGCGCTCGGGTTCGGCCTCGCCGGTGAGCGAGATCTTCATGCGGAACAGCCGCATGAGGCCGCCGAGCAGCGTGCTGGCCCAGCGCTCCTGCAGGGCGTGGTTCGCGGTGCGGAAGGCGGCCGAGTCGCCGCGGTGACGCAGCCAGATCACCCCGCAGGCCACCACGCCGACCGACTGGCAGGCGATGTAGAGGAGCACGAAGGCCAGGGCGCGGGCGCGGGTGCCCCGTCGGTCGATCGCGTCGAGGAGGGCCGCCCCGGCCAGCGCTGGTGGCCCGATCAGCGGCGCGAGGCTGGCGGCGATCGCGAGGAGGGTCAGGCTGACCGCGCGGCGGCGCCAGCGCCGAGGGTCGGGACCGGCCCAGGTCGGCGCCGCCACTCAGGCGCTCCGGCGGCGGGCCACGGCCATCCAGGCGCGGTTGAGGGGTCGGGTGACCGGGTGGTCGCGCAGGCGGGCCTCGAGGGCGAGGGCCTGGTCGATGTCGAGCACGCCCGCGGCCTGCTCGAAGGGGCCGGACAGCGCGTAGTGGCTGGGACGGAGCGCCTCGACCTCGAAGTGCGGCGCGAGCAGCGCGGTGAGCGACTCGCCCGTGTAGGTCTGCACCCAGCGGTCGCCGGGCACATGCACCACGCCGTCGTCTCGGAAGAGCTGGTCGAGGCTGGCGTCGGCGGCGTCGCTGGCCATGGCCCACCCCCACCGCGCCTCGACGGAGCACAGCAGCACGCCACCGGGCTGGATGACCCGGGCCAGGTTCGCGACCACCCGCTCGGGGTCGGCGACGTAGCAGAGCACCTCGGCGGCGATGGCGACCTCGACGGGCGCGAGGTCGGGCAGCCGCTCGCCCGTGCTCCAGTGGACGTCGAGCGCGCCCTGGTCGAGCTGGGCGGCGGATCGCACCGCCCGCCAGAGGCTGCGCAGGTCGGGGTCGACCAGCTCGACCGCGCACCCGCGCTCGAGCAGCCACACCGCGAAGCGGCCCACTCCTCCCCCCAAGTCGAGCACGCGGGCGCCGGGCGAGACGTGGGACGCCCACAGGTCGAGGTAGAGCGCCCGCTCGACCTGCTTGTCGTGGAAGCTGGGCGAGGACGGGTCGAGGAACTCCATCCAGTCGGCGTGCTCGTCCCAGTACCGCACGGCGCCGCGCAGGTTGTCGAGGGCGGGGTGACCGCCGGGGTCGTCCCCCCGGTGCAAGGCGGCGAGCGCGGGGTCGCCGGGCGGCAACGAGAAGGCGGCCCCGGCCCAATCGCGCAGCATGGCGCAGGCGTAGGGGGGACCGGCGGGCAGCGCGGGCAGCGGGGTGCCGTCCAGGCCGACGGCGGAGCGGAGGCTCATGGGGGACCGGGGTGGGGACGGAGCGGCGCCGACCCGAGCAGGATCCCCGAAGAGAGTCTGTTGGGGGGCCACAAATGAGACGACGGGCGCGCCCCGTGGGGGTGCGCCCGCCGATACGGCTCAGGGCCGGTGCGCGAGGAGACCCCTTAGCTGGGGTTCTTCGGCTCCGGACGCGGCCGTGGGGAAGGACGCCAGTTCATGGGAGTCTCCTTGGCTTGGGTGTATGATGAGTGGACATGGGTAGGATGCCCGACTGGGACCCGCCTGTCAATCGACTCGGGCGGCCAGGTGGGGCCCGGGATCGGGGCCTCTGGCTCCGGTTCCGGACTTTGTTCCGTGTGCAATGGCGGCGCGCAGGAGCCCGTGGGTGAGGGCGTGTCCGGGCCGCGAGGTGGTGAGCCGGCCGCACAGCCGACCCCCGAGAAGCGCGAGATCGCCGCACAGATCGAGCAGCTTGTGGCGGGCCGGCTCGTCGCTGAAGCGCAGGCCGCCGGGGTTGAGGGGGCCGTCTTCACCAAAGACCACGGCGTTGTCGAGGCTGCCGCCGCGCGCCAGCCCGGCGGCCTGCAGCGCGGCGATGTCGGTCTCGAAGCCGAAGGTGCGGGCGGGGGCGATGTCGCGGCGAAAGGCGTCGGCCGTGCCGTCGAAGGCGACTTGCTGCTGGCCCACCGCGGGGTGGTCGAAGCAGACCTCTGCCTGCAACTCGAGGCCGTCGTGCGGCTCGAGGCGCGCCCACCGCTCGCCGTCGCGGACGGTCACCGGCGCCCGCACCCGGACGCGGGTCGGGCGCCCGGGCTGTTCGACCCGCCCGGCCCGATCCAGGGCCGCGAGCCAGCCCTGCGCGCTCCCGTCGAGGATCGGGAGCTCGTCGCCAATCACCTGAATTTCAAGGTCGTCGATGTCGAGCGCGAAGGCGGCCGCCAGCAGGTGCTCGACGGTGCGCACCGTCCAGCCGTCGCCGGCGAGGCGGGTGGCCAGGTGGGCGTCGCAGACGTGGGCGAGGGTCGCGGGGATGGGGGAGCGGCCCGCTTGGGTGAAGCGGCGCCCCGCCCCCGGGGCCGCGGGCCGCAGCTCGACCTGAACCGGCTGGCCACCATGCAGGCCGATCCCGGCGACCGACACCGCCCGACCGATGGTGCGGCGACCCACGGGTCTACTCGGCCGAAGCGGGGGGCAGCCCGGTGACCTTGTCGCCCACCTTCACGCCCTTCTGTGCGAACCAGCCCTGGTTCATCTCGAGGGCGTACTGTGCGCCGTAGCCAGACAACACGGGCTGGGTGCTGAGCGGCTCCATGTCGAGGATGGAGACCACCCGGCCCGTGGCCGAGAGGTAGGCGATGGACAACGGGAGGGGGGTGTTCTTCATCCAGAAGGAGCGGGGTCGCTCGTCGGGGTAGACGAAGAGCATGCCGTGTTCGGGTGCCATCTCGGCGCGAAACATGAGGCCGGCCGACCGCTCGGCCCGGTCGTCGGCGACCTCGGCCTCGACCGCGTGGGCGGCCACCTGCAGCGGCACGGTGGGCAGCGGGGGCTGCGCGTCGCCCGCGGCGGAGTCGCCGCAGGCGAGCAAGGCGGCGAGGGCGGTGGCGTGCACGGTGCGGGGCATCAGAACAGGCTCCCTTGCGGCGCGGCGCCGCCGGACGTGGGGCCGCCAGGCCCCCCGTCGTCGGGCAGGGTGATGCCCAGGTGTTCGAGGCCCCGGGGGGTGATCATGCGACCCTGACGGGTGCGCTGCAGGAGGCCCTGCCGGATGAGGTATGGCTCGTAGACCTCTTCGATGACATCGCGCTCTTCGCCGAGGGCAGTGGAGAGGTTGTCGACGCCGACCGGGCCCCCCGAGAACTTGTGGGCGATGGTGGAGAGCACCTTGCGGTCCATCTCGTCGAGGCCCATCTCGTCGATCCCCAGTCGCTGCAGCGTCAACCGGATGATGGCGGTGTCTACCGACCCGGTGCCTTCGACATCGGCGAAGTCGCGGGCCCGGCGCAGGAGCCGGTTGGCGACCCGCGGCGTGCCGCGCGACCGGCGCGCCAGCTCGAGGGCGCCCGCCGGGGTGATGGCGAGCGAGAGGCGGGCGGCGCTGCGGCTGATGATCTCGGCCAGCTCCACCGGCTCGTA
Organism: Myxococcota bacterium; assembly: GCA_040264415.1. GTDB lineage: Bacteria > Myxococcota_A > UBA796 > UBA796 > UBA2385 > M30B51. Next base: position 506 of record JBDQIL010000398.1, on the reverse strand, counting down.
GAAGTCCATGTTGAAATGGATCTGGAAGCGCTCGCGGAGCGGCCGGGTGAGCAGCCCCGCCCGCGTGGTGGCGCCCACCAGCGTGAAGCGCGGCAGCGGCATGGACACCGACTGGGCGCCCGGCCCCTGGCCCAGCATGAGGTCGACGCGGAAGTCTTCGACCGCCGAGTACAGGACCTCCTCGACCGCCCGGTTGAGCCGATGGATCTCGTCGATGAAGAGCACCTCGCGCTCGCCCAGGCTGTTGAGGATGGCGGCGAGGTCGCCCGACCGCTCGACCACCGGGCCCGACGTGGGGCGCACGTCGACCCCCAGCTCTTCGGCGATGATGTGGGCGAGCGAGGTCTTGCCGAGGCCGGGCGGGCCGCAGAGCAGCACGTGGTCCATGGCGTCGCCGCGGGCCAGGGCTGCTCGGATGTAGACCCGGAGGTTGTCTACGACTCGGGCCTGACCGACGTACTCATCGAGGTTCCGAGGACGCAGGGCCGGGTCTTCGCGGCGCTGCG
>JBDQIL010000397.1:0-5059 GCA_040264415.1 Myxococcota bacterium | reverse complement strand
GGCGTGGGGCCCGTGTCTCGCGGCACCACCGGCTTGCGCGGCACGGGCCGGGCGCTCGCGGGGGTCGACCCCACGCCGGCGCCGGGGCCCTCCTCCACCGCCTTCTCGAGCTTGCGGAACACCCAATGCAGGAAGCGGTAGGGGTAGCCCGCCTCTTCGTCGGTGAAGCGCACCACCAGGCGGGTGGTGCCCTCAGGCGCGCCCTTGCCCAGGCTGAAGCGCTTCGACTCGCGCGTGACCAGGGCGGTGATGTGCTCGGCCGGCACCGGCGTGGTGGGGTGGAAGTCGAGCACGGTTCGCACCTTGAGCCAGGCCACCCGCTCCACCCCGAGCTCTCGGGCGCGAACGCGGGCCTCGGCCTGCCAGCCCAGGTTGAGCACCTCGGGCGGCGGCTCACCGAAGAGGTCTTCCCAATCGCTGATCAGGTCGCGCACCTCCCCCACGGTGCGGCAGGCCGAGAGCCGCTGGTAGGCGCCCAAGCGCTCTTGCACGTCGTCGATGTAGAACTCGGGGAGCAGGGCCGGCACCGGCACCTCGATGTCGGGGTCGAGGCGGGCGCGGCCCAGGTCTCCGCGGGCGGCCGCCACCGCCTCTTCGAGCAGCTCGACGTAGGTGTCGAAGCCCACGGCCTGGATGTGGCCGTGCTGGCTCTCGCCCAGCAGGTCGCCCGCGCCCCGGATCTCCATGTCGGCGCTGGCGATGGCGAAGCCCGCGCCCAGCTCAGTGTTCTCTTGCAGCGTGCGCAGCCGCTCGAGCGCCTTCTTGCCCAGGGCGGCGGCGTCTTCGGGGAGCAGCAGCGTGCAGGCGCCCCGCACGGTGCTGCGGCCCACCCGGCCCCGAAGCTGGTAGAGCTGCGCCAGGCCCAGTCGGTCGGCCCGGTTGATGAGGATGGTGTTGACGCTGGGGATGTCGACGCCGCTCTCGACGATGGTGGTGCACACCAGCACCGTGAACTCGCGCTTCACGAAGGCCACCAGCACGCGCTCGAGCTGGGCGTCGTCCATCTGGCCGTGGGCCACGGCGATGCGCGCCTCGGGCACCAGCTCCCGCAGCCGGCTGGCCACCCGCTCGATGCTCTGCACGCGGTTGTGGATGAAGAAGGCCTGCCCGCCGCGGCGCAGCTCGTGCAGGATCTCCTCGCGGATGCGGGCGTCGTTCCACCGCATGACGCGGGTCTGCACGGCCCGCCGACCGGCCGGCGGCGTGGTGATGAGCGACACCAGCCGCAGCCCCGACAGCGCCATGTGCAGCGACCGGGGGATGGGCGTAGCCGACATGGCCAGGAAGTCGACCGGCACGCTCGACCACTGCTGCGCCAGCTTCTTGAGCTTCTCCTTCTGCTTCACGCCGAAGCGGTGCTCCTCGTCGATGATGACCAGGCCGAGGTCGTCGAAGCGCACCGACCGGCCCAGGAGCGACGAGGTGCCCACCACCACCTGCACCTCGCCCGCCGCGACCCGCGCGCGGGTGACCTTGAGCTCGGCCGACGTGCGGAAGCTCGAGAGCAGCGCGACCTCGACGCCGAAGCCCGCGAAGCGCTGCTGCAGGGTCTGGAAGTGCTGAAAGGCGAGCACCGTGGTGGGGCAGAGCAGCGCCACCTGCCGGCCCTCGAGCGCCACCCGCATGGCCGCCCGCATGGCCACCTCGGTCTTGCCGAAGCCCACGTCGCCCACGATCAGGCGGTCCATGGGCTCGGGCTTGGCGAGGTCGGCGAGCACGTCGCGGATGGCGCGCTCTTGGTCGGGCGTCTCGATGAACTCGAAGGCCTCTTCGAAGCGCCGGTACTTGGCCGGCGTGCCCTCGTAGGCCCATCCCTCGACCACCTCGCGCAGCGCGTGCACGCGCAGCAGTTGCTGGGCCAGGGCGGCCACCTTGTCTTTGGCGCGGGCCTTGCGACGCGCCCAGGTGCTGCCGCCGAGCTTGTCGAGCACGGGCTGGCGGTCGCCGGTGGCGCGGTAGGCGTAGAGCTGGTCGAGCCGGCTGACCGGCAGCAGCATCTTGTCTTCGCCCTTGTAGACCAGCTCGGCGAAGTCCTGCTCGATCATCTCGCCGCCCATGGGCATGGCGATGCGCCGCAGGCCGCAGAAGCGCCCGATGCCGTGCACGCGGTGCACCACCAGGTCGCCGTTCTTGAGCTGGCTCAGCGCGCCGACCGCCGAGGCCTCGCGCAGGGTCTTGGAGCGCTGGTGCCGGGTGCGGGCCTTCTCTCCGAAGACCTCGTCGGCCGTGATGACCGCGATCTGGCTGCGGGGTGCCCGGAAGCCGCGCGACAGCGGGCCGGTCCACAGCGCGGGCTGGCCGGGGTCGGGCAGGCCGGGGGGGCGCGCCGACCGCCACGACAAGCCGTGCGGGCGAAACAGGGCCTCGACCCGCTCGGCGCGGGCCTTGTGATCGGCGGCGAGGGCCACCTGCCAGCCGTCTTCGAGCCACTCGTGCAGGCGGCCGGCGAGGGGCGCCAGCTCGCCGCGGCCCACGGCGAGGTCGCGGTTGTCGCGCGCGCCCAGATCGGAGACGGGGCGGTCTGGGTCGAGCAGCAGCTCCCCCAGATGCGTGGCCGCAGCCAGCCGCTCCCACACCTCGAGGGCCCGCACGAAGCGCCGCTCGGGCAGCACCGGCGGACGCTCATCGATGTCGAGGTCGCGCCACCGCGACCACGCCAAGGCCTCGAAGCGCTCGAGCTCGGCGTGCACCGCCTCGGGCTCGACCACCACCACCGACCGCATGCGCGCCAGCGGCGCCACCACCGCGTGCAGGGCGGGCAGGTAGTCTTCGGCGCCGGGGAACCAGAGCCCCTGCTTGAGCTCCCCCAACACCCGCCGGCGGGTGCGCTGGCCGCCGCCCATGGCATCGACCGCCTCGGCCAAGACGTCGCTGGCCCGCTTCAGGGCGGCCTCGGTGACCACCGCCTCGCGGGCCGGCAGCACCCGCACGGTGCTCACCGGGCCCACCCCGCGGCGGGTGCGGGGGTCGAGGCCGCGGATGCTCTCGATCTCGTCGTCGAAGAGCTCGAGGCGCACCGGGCCGTCCACCCGATCCGACGGCCAGATGTCGACCACGCCGCCCCGATACGACACCGTGCCCGGCTCGTCGGCCACGGGGACCGCGTGGTAGCCCCAGCTCACCAGCTCGCGCACCAGGGCGTCGCGGTCGATGAGGCCGCCGGGCTCGAGGGTGACCTGCAGATCGGCGAGCACCCTCGGGGGGAGCACCCGCTGTTGCAGCGCCCGCGCCGGGCACACCACCACGCCCGGCGTGCGGGCGTCGAGGGCCGAGAGCGCGGCCAGCCGCTGCCGCGGGATGTCGGCGCTGGGCGACAGGCCGTCCCAGGTGCGCACGTCGTCGGCCGGACACAGCCACACCGGCAGCCCGCTGCCCCGCAGCCAGAAGGCGAGCTCTTCGGCGGCGCGCGCCGCGTCGTCGCGCGACGGCACCACCACGGTGAGCGGCAAGGTGAGGCCGGTGTCGGCGCCCTGGTGGGTGGACCGCGCGAGCTGGGCGGCGGCATAGGCGGCCGCGCCGCCCGGCAGCCCGGACAGGGCGTGGCCCGCGCGGCACAGGCGCGGCAGCTCTTGGAGGAAGGCGGCCATGGCGGTCTGCCTACCGTGTTCCGGCGCCGCCGTCGTGGCGCCGCCCGGACCTTGAGTGACCGCCGGGCACGATCAACCCGCCGGCGGCATCCCCGTCTCGTGGACGTGCAGCCAGCGCAGGCCCGCAGGAGCGGCCGGATCGCGGCGGAGCAGCGCGGTGGCCACCCGCCCATGCGGCTGGGGGGCGGCGTCTTCGCGCTGCCACTCCTCGTATCGAATCAGCGCCTGCCCGCCGTGGGCGTGGCGCACCTCGAGCCCCTCGATCCAGATGCGCAGCCCGGGCCGACGCCCCCGGGCCGCGCGGATCTGCGCGAGCAACGGATCGCGGCGCTGCTCCACCCCGCTGGGCGGCACCAGCACGAAGGCGGGGTCGAGGGCCGCCTGCATGGAGTCGAGGCCCGCCGAGTCGGACGCCTCCCCCGACAGCCACGCTTCGAAGACGCCGTGCAGGCGATCGATCTCTTCGGCGGCGTCTTCTGCGGTGACCGCCGCGTGGAGGCCGGGCCGGGGCGTGGGCAGCGCGCGGGCCTCCTCGCCGAACAGCGCCGCGACCTCGAGCCGCAGGTCGCGGGTGACCCGGAACACGGAGGCCTCGGGCACCCGGCGCCAGTCCTCGTCCGTCAGCCGCTCGCTCGCGAAGATGACCGCCCGGTAGGGCTCGCCCGGGGCCACGTTGGCGTGGGTCAGGCCGCAACGGGCGCACACCGGCGCCGCGTCGCGCTCGAGCACCCAGAGCGTGCGGTCGAGGCGCGTGCCGAACAGCTCACCCTCGTGCACCATCAGCGTGTTGAGGAACAGCGGCGTGGGGGCGTCGAGGGCGGCGCCCCAGGCCCACACGTGATCGGCGGCGGCGCGCAGGGCGGTCACCGGGTCGGCCCCGCGGTCCATCTCGGCGCGCACCAGCTGGAAGAAGTGCTCGCTGTCGGTGGAGCCCCGAATGGCCGCGCGGCGGCCCGGCGGCAGCGCGGCCCGGAGCGTGGGGCCGAGCAGGTCGAAGTGCCCCACGTGCCCGTTGTGGGCCAAGAAGGTGTCCCCATCGCGGAAGGGGTGGGTGTTGTCGAGGCGGGTGCCCCCCACCGTCGCCCGGCGGACGTGCGCGATCACCGCCCGCGACCGCACCGACAGCGCGCGCCGGCGAAACTCGGCGCTCTCGTCGGCCGGCCCGGCCTGGCGCTCGCAACGGGCCGTGCCGTCGTCCTCCACCCACCCGATCCCCCAACCATGGGGGTTCTCGAGCCCGCGACCGTCGCGGTCGGCCTGCCGGATCAGGGCGTTCTGGGCGTCGAGCAGCTCGCAGGCGACGGTGGTCGGGTGGCTGGCGCGCAGGCCATAGAGGCGGCACATGGGGGCTCCACAGGCGGAGAGGATGCCCTCCGCTATGCGCTCGGCGTCGGCGACCCCACCGCGGGCGGCTACGATGGGGCGCGCCCTGGCGCCGAGCGCATAGCGGAGGGCATCCTCTCCGCCTGTGG
>JBDQIL010000396.1:0-5060 GCA_040264415.1 Myxococcota bacterium | reverse complement strand
CGGGGGCCCTCGACCATATCCGACGTCTGCTGTCGCGCTCGTTCAGTCGGGAGGCGCGGCGCGCTCGAGCGCCGCCTGGACGGCGGGGGCGACCGCGGCCGCCACCGCCTCTGCCCCCCGCCGGGAGAGGTGCAGCTGGTCGAGGAAGAGCGCGCCGCGCCTCCCGACTGAACGAGCGCGACAGCAGACGTCGGATATGGTCGAGGGCCCCCGCGCTCCTCCACCCAAAGGCCCCGGCGATGTCGCGCCGCTCCCGCTCCAGGCTCCCCCGTCTGCTGGTGGCCATCGCGGTGAGCGGGGGCGCACTGGCGTGGTTCCTGTCTGGGGTCGAGTGGGGGCCGCTCGGCGAGACGCTGGCCAACGTCGAGCGCGGCTGGGTGATCGTCGCGTCGCTGCTGTTGCTAGGGGAGTTCGGGTTGCGGGCCGTCCGGTGGCGGGTGCTGTTGCGTCCGCTCGGGGTCACCGCGCGCACCGGCGACCTGTTCGCGGCCCAGGTCATCGGCGCCGCCGCCAACACGCTGCTGCCACTCCGGGCCGGCGAGGTGGCCAAGCCGGTGGTGGCGGCCCGACGCACCGGCGTGTCCCTGCCCGCGGTCGTCGCCACCGCCGTCATGGAGCGGGTCTACGACCTGCTGGGGCTGGTCTCGGTCCTGCTGGTCATGGTGCTGGTCTTGGCCGAGCAGCCCGGTGGCACCGGCGAAGAGGCCCTCTTGGTGGCCAACCTCAAGCTCTACGGCGGCCTGTTCGGCCTGGTCGCCGCCGGGTGCATGGTCGTCTTCTTCGCCCTGGCCACCCGCAAGACCGCCGCCCGACACGTCTTCGCGGGCATCCTCCGCATCGCCCCAGCCCCCGTCCAGGGCGTGTTCATGGGCCTCTTCGACGGCTTCGTCGCGGGGCTCGGCAACGCCCGCGACCCCCGCGGCCTGCTGCAGGCCGGCGCGCTGAGCGTGGCCCTCTGGCTGAACGGCGCCTTGGCCATCGCTTGTTTGTTTCGGGCCTTCTCGATGGAGCTGCCGTTCGGAGCCGCGTGCTTCACGTCGGTGGCCATCGCGCTCACCGTCGCACTGCCGCAAGCCCCCGGCTACCTCGGCGTCTTCCACGTCGCGATGGAGAAGACCATGCTCTTGTGGGGCCAGGACGCCGCCGTGGCGCAGGGCTTCGCCATCGTCTTCTGGGCCGTGAGCTTCCTCCCCGTCACCCTGGTGGGGGTCATCGCCACCTGGCGCGAGGGCCTTCACCTGCGCACCCTCGAGCGCGCGGCGCAGTCGCTCGATCCGCCACCCGGAGACTGACTCGCCGCGCCACGCGCGCCTACGGCGCCGCCGGCGCCACCCCGGTCAAGGCGGCGGACGCGAGCGCCTCGGCCTCGGCCCGCTGGCCCTCGAAGTCGCCGAGGTCCCAGAACCGCGCGCCCGATCGCGGCGTGCGGATGAGGGTCACCTGCGCCAGGTCGAGGGAGACATCGGCGCCAGCGGTTCGGTCGACCTGGTGAACCACCGTGGGGCGCGCCCCGCGCCAGCGCCGCCACGCGTCGAGGCCCACCCGATCGACCGCGCCACCGTCTTGGCAGGGGCCCGGCGCCAGCTCGACCGGAGCGAAGACCCCGGGCATGGCGCAGGACGCCGCGACCGCTGGCGCCAGGGGGCCATCGTGGACCAGCCCGTGCGTGCCGTCGGGGAGCCGCACGCCCACCGCGAAGGGCCGGTCGAGGTCGGCGAAGGTCGGCGGCAGCAGCTCGGTCAGCAGGTCGATGACCTCCCCCATGCTGAACAGCCCCCGCCAGAAGGCCCCGTGCACGCGCATGAGCTGCCACGGCTGCCGGCGGGACAGCTCGACCGCCACCTCGGCGGCCGGCAGCCCCGACGCCCACAGCGCGCCGGCGAGCGCACCGGACGAGGTGCCGCACACGCCGTCGATCGGCGGCCCGACCGCCTCGATCGCCGCGAGCACCCCCGCCTGGCGGGCGAAGGCCAGAAAGCCACTGGAGAGCACGAGGTCGTGGGGAGGGGGGCCGGACATCGCGCGGGGACCTATGCTGGTCGGCATGGACCCGCCGGCCCGCCGATCGCTGCTCGCCGCCGCCGCCCTGGCGCTCGTCTGGGGCGTGGGGCTGGCGCTGCCCGCGCTGCTGCGGGGGGAGTTGCTGGGCCACGGATGGACCGACCTCTACCCGTCGGTCTGGGGCCTCTGGGGCTTCGCGCGCACCTGGCCTGCGCTCCCCCACCACACCGACCTGCTCGGGTTCCCCGCCGGGATGGGCTTCTACTACTCGAGCCCGCTGAAGGGCTGGATCGCCGGCGCCCTGCTGCCCTTGCTGGGCCTGACCGCCACCTGGAACCTGCTCACGGTGCTCGCCCGCGTGGGCACGGTGTTGGCCGCCTGGGCCGCCGGGCGGGCCTGGGGCCTCGGCGGGCCGGGGGCGCTGGTGGCCGCGGCCGCCTTCGGCTGCGCCCCGTTCTTCCATGGATACGCGGTCGAGGGCATCGTCGAGGGCACCGACGGCTGGACCCTGGCCCTGCTGCTCTGGGCGCTCGGCCGCGGGCGGTTCGTGCTGGCCGCCCCGCTGCTCACCCTCACCATCCTGTCGAGCTGGTACCTCGGCGCGGCCGCCTGCCTGCTCACGCTGCTGGTCGCGATCCGCGATCGGCGGGCGATCGGCAGCCTGGCGGCAGGCCTCGCGCTCTCCGCGCCCGCCCTGGCCCAGTTCGCCGCCGCCTTCTCCGGAGGCGAGCCGCTGCCCGACGAGATCCGGGCGGCCATGGGGGCCCCGCTCGCCCCCCGCCCGCCGGGGGTCCTGCCCGGGCTCCAGCCGTTCGCGCTCACCACCTGGGTCGGCCTCTCGCTGGGCGCGGCCGGCGCGGCCAGCGCCAGTCGGCACCCCCGCCTCGCCGCGCTCGTCGTCCTGCCCGCGCTACTCAGCGTCGGGGCCGGCCCGTGGTACGACCTGCCCATCCTCGAGGCCCTGCGCTTCCCGTACCGGTGGCATGCGGCCACCCTGGCCCTCCTCGCGCTGCTGGCCGGCCGGATGGCCGACCGCCGCGGGTGGCTCTGGCTCGGCCCGCTCATCGCGCTCGAGGGCGTCCTCCTCAGCCCGGTCGAGCCCATCCTGCCTGGAGCGTCCGCCGAGATCCCCGCCATCTACGACGACATCGACGGGCCAGTCCTCGACGTCCCCGGCCCCGTGGGGCTCCCCCCCGGCCAGATCAACCCGTCGCGCCCCCGCAGCCGCTTCCTGCTGTATTTCCAGACGGGGCACGGCCAGCCGAGCCCCTGGGTGCCGGACTTCAACAGCGTGGGCGTGTCGTCGGCCAACCCCCTGGTCGAACCCTTCCGGGCGTGGGATCGGGTGGAGGTGACCGGCAACGGGCTCGCGCCGGCCGACCGGCTGCCGCCGTCCACGGTCGCCGACCTCGCCCGCGCCGGAGTGACCCACCTGGTGCTGCACCGGGCCGAGCTGGGCGATCGCGCCAGCCGCCTGCTGGGGGAGGCCCTGATCGCCCAAGGGGCAGACCCGATCGCCGACGACGGCGCGCGGTGGCTCTTCGCCCTCCCCCGGTGATAGAGCGCCCTCATGCACCCCCACCTCATGCCTCAAGGCGTCGGCTGGATCGAGGTCATCACCGGCTGCATGTTCAGCGGGAAGACCGAAGAGCTGATCAAGCGGCTGCGCCGGGCCCAATACGCCCGGCAGCCCGTGGTCGTGTTCAAGCCGCGCATCGACGACCGCTACGCCGAAGACAGCGTGGGCAGCCACTCCGGCCAGCGCATGCGCTCGGTGCAGATCAGCCACGCCAGCGAGATCCACGCCCACGTGGGCGACGCCATGGTGGTGGGGGTCGACGAGGCGCAGTTCTTCGACGGCGATCTGGTGGACGTGCTCGAGGGCCTGGCCAACGGCGGCCGACGCGTGGTCGTGGCCGGCCTCGACCTCGACTACATGGGCCGACCGTTCGAGCCCATCCCCCACCTGATGGCGGTCGCCGAGTACGTGCAGAAGAACCTGGCGATCTGCGTGCAGTGCGGCAACCCCGCCGACCGGTCGCAGCGGCTGGTGGCAGGCGGAGACCGCGTGCTGGTGGGCGAACAAGACGCCTACGAGGCCCGCTGCCGCCTGCACTGGAACCCCCGCGAGCTCACCACGCAGCAGGCGCCGCTCCCCCTCGGGCGCAATCTCGCCGACGAACCCGCGGGCGCCTGAGGGCGGCCGTCAGAGCGCGTCGATCAGCGCCTGACCCAGCGCCGAGGGGTCGTGGGGCCGCACCACGAGACCGTCGAGCGCGAGCGCCCGGGCCCGGGCCCGCACGCCCCGGCTGGCCTGGTCGGCGAGACCGATGATGCGCGCCGACCCGGTCGCGGTGCGCCCCGCGAGGTGATCGACGGCGTCGGAGAGATCGAGCGCCACGAAGATCACCTGCGCGCCATGGGCGCGGGCCAACACGGCCGCCCGGTCGCCTTCGACGGCGTGGGCCACCGCGCAGCCCGCGGCCTCGAGGGCGTCGATGGCGATCGCCGACAAGCCGACGTTGTCATCGACCAAGAGCACCCGCAGACCTGCGTCGGCCATCTCCCCTCCCCGTGCCCCGAGCCTATCCCGGGCGACGCATCACGAGGCGTCCTGGGCCCGTGATCGCCGTCAGTTGCGCCCGGACCGGCTGCGTCAGAGACGCCTCCCCCACGTCCGACAGCACCACCGCGCCCCGCGCGATGGCCGCTGGAGGTCGAAAGTCGAGCCCCTCGAGCGGGTGGCTGGCGCCACAGGCGGGGCACGTCAGCGCGCGCGCGCCGCCCGCCCGCCACGCGGTGACCGCCGCGTTGAAGGCCGGCACGATCGACGCGCCGGCGTCGGGGCAGCGCACCTGAAAGCCCCCCACCTGGTTGGCGTACACCGTCGCGTCGCCGGGCTGGTCGAGCCACATCCGCTCGAAGCCCCCCGCGGGCGCGCCTGGGCCACGGTCGAGCCACCCCTGGGCGGCCCACCGCGCGCGCAGCGCCTCGAACGCGGCCGGGTCGAGGGAGCGCTCGGGGTCGGTGGGGACCCAGAGCAGATCGAGGCGTCGGCG
>JBDQIL010000395.1:0-5082 GCA_040264415.1 Myxococcota bacterium | reverse complement strand
GTGGGGCGGGGTCAGCCGTCACCGAGGAGGCGGTCCTCGCCGACCTCGCTGTCGAGCCACGCCTTCATGGGGTGGCCGTCCTTGAGCTTGTCCGTGAAGTAGCAGGCGTAGACCTCGGCGAACCACTCGCCAGGCGCCCGAAACTGGTACTCCGTCACCTCGGTCTTGCGCGCGGAGAGCTGGTAGGAGACCCACTGGCCCTCGTAGGCCTCGTGGTAGACCCGCCCGTCGATGGCCAGCTTGGCCGCCTTGGACGGGAACGCCCAGAGCCCGTCGGCGCCCGACAGCACGACCCCCTTGGCCCACTTGAACGCGTCGTGCTTCAGCAGCGCCTTGGCGTCGACGCCTTCGGCGGCGGACTGCAGAGACTCGAGCACCGACTCGGGGCTGTCGCCGCCCAGCAGGTGCTGCCGGATGAGCTCTTGAGCGACGGTCTTGTCGCCCTTCTTGAGCTTCACGCGCTTGCCGAAGCGGGCCACCTTCTTCTTGATGTCCTTCTCTTTGGCGTCTTTGAAGGCATCGGACTTGCGCCAGGCCACCGCCTCGGTGACGCCGCGGTCGGTCAGGTAGATGTCGGTGTCCTTGTCGTCGTCGAGCACCTGGGCCGCTTTGAGGAAGGTGGCGGCGTCGCCCTTGTTGTTCAGCGCGAACACGAGCGCCTGGAAGACCGTCTCTTCGGGGATGGTGGCCGTGCTGCGCTTGCTGCGCACCTCGAGCCCGCCCTTCAGGTCGAAGTGGTGCATCGCGAGGAGCGCCACCTCGGGCACCTCGTGCTCGGCCCACCCGCCGTAGGCGGTCACGCCCGAGCGCTTGTCCATGAAGTCGTACTTGGCGTCGACGCTGTGCCCGATCTCGTGGAGCGTGCAGTGGTTGAAGGCGTTCAGCGACGTGCCGTTCTTGACGTCTTTGAGCTTGTGGTCGGTGTACTTGACGTCGATGAGGAATTCGGTGGCCCACGCCAGCAGCCCACCGGTCCGGACGCCGTTGAGCACCATGTGGTTCTTGCCGATGCCCTCGCCTTCGTGGGGGTCGGTGTCGTACCAGGACTCCCCCTCGAAGTTCTTGTTGCGCTTGACGCCCAGGAGCATCTCGTTGTCGGTGGTGTGCTCCTCGGGGACGCTCTTGAAGACCTTGTAGAGGCGGGGCAGGGCCTTGCGATCGAGGTCGCCCTTCAGCTCGTCGAGGCCGAAGCGCGCCTTCATCATCTCCTTGGCGAAGGGCATGTCGCCCTTCTTCTTGATGGACGCGCCCCAGCTGCCCATCACCTCGTCCATGAGGTCGCGGCCGTTGTCGTCTTCGCCGAGGTGGGCGAGCAGGGACGGGTCGGACTCGGCGAGCTTCATCAGCATCTTGCGCTTGGCCTTGGGCTTCCCGGCGCCCTCACACATGGCCATCGCGCGGGCCTTCAGCTGCGCCTCGACCGCCGCGAGCCCGGTGGCGACGGCGTCGCTCAGGGGGCCCGCCGCGCCCTCGTCGGCCGCGCGGATGCCCCGCTCGTAGGCGGTGAAGGCGACGAGCAAGGCGCCCTTGGCTCGGTCCGAGTCGGGGTGGTCGGAGAGGTCCATCTTGAGGACCTCGAGCACCCGGGGCGTGATCTGGGTGTCGAGCTGGGCCACCGCGCGCTTCGACCAGGCCCGCCGCAGCGCGGGGAGGGTGGCCTCGAGGTCGCCGATGAGCGACTCGTCTTCGTCGGCGCTCTTGTTTCCGAAGCCGCTGTGCTTGTAGGTCTCGAAGGCGGCGTTCGCCGCGTCGATGGGGTCGCGGAACCAGGCCGGCGCGTTGGGCCACGACTGGACGGCCTTGATCTCCATCATCGCGTCGCCCATGCGGCGGACCACGGCGAGCTTGCGCTTGCAGTCGGGAACCACGGCCTCGCCGTCTTCGAGCGCCTCGATGATGAGCGCCAGCTGGTCTTCCATGGCGTCGAGGTCGGGCTCGTCGAGGCTGAGCGCGGTGTCCCAGGCGTCGAGGGCGTCGGAGAGGTCGGCGCGGGCGCTCGAGAGCTCGCCCCACGGGCCCTTCTTGTAGGGCTTCGAGGTCTTGTACGCCTGGAAGGTCTTGATGCGCCCATCGAGCGACAGCCGCGTGCCCACGAGCTTCGTGCGCCGGCTGCCCGACGGCACGTGCTCGTTCATCTCCTGCTGGGTCTCGTCGGGGAACAGCGCGTCGAGGCCCAGCGTGTCGTCTTCGGTGACCAGCAGCTCGCGGTCGGGCTCGTGAAGGTCGGGCTCGGGCAGGTCAGGGACGGTGTCTTCCGACGACTCGACGGTGCGATCGACTCCCTCGGAGCCCAGAGACGTCTTCAGCCCGAGCAGCCACTCGAGCTTGTCTTTGGACGGTTGCATGCGGGGCGGGGCGCTGTCGGACCGCTCTCGGTGGTCACCGACGATGGTGCGGCTGCGGCGGCGGCCTCGCGGCGGGTCGGGGCTGTCAGGCATGCGGGCTCCTGTGGTGATCTCGAAGCTGGGCATCCGAATCTGAGGCGACCATCACCCGAGCTTCGGAGAGCCAGTCCTGACATTCGCCCGGGCATCGGCGCTACGCTGCGTCCGCTCCCGGGCGGCCGCCGCCCTCCGCCGGATCCCGCCATGGCCCACGTCCTCGTGCCGCTGCCCGCCGAGGGCTTCGACCTGACCGAGTGTGCGGTGCCGTGGCGGGTGCTGGACGACGCCGGGCACACCGTGGTCTTCGCTACGCCCACCGGCGCACCGGCCGCGGCCGACCCCACGGTGCGCTCGCCGGTGGTGCTCGGCCAGCTGGGTGCGCTGCCCGAGACCGTGGCCTTGTACGACCACATGGTCGACCAGCCCGCGTTTCGGGCGCCGCGCGCGTGGGCGTCGGTGGACCCCGACGACTTCGACGCGCTGCTGGTGCCGGGGGGACACGCTCCTGGGGTGCGTCAGCTGCTGGAGAGCGAGACGGTGCAGCGGGTGGCGCGGCGCTTCTTCGACAAGGACCAGCCGGTCGCGGCGGTCTGCCACGGCCCGGTGCTGCTCGCGCGCACGCGGTCGGCCGCGGGCGCCAGCGTGCTGGCCGGTCGCACCGCCACCTGCCTCCCGAGCTGGATGGAGTGGTCGGCCTATGCGCTGACCTTCTGGAAGATGGGTCGGCACTACCGCACCTACCCCCAGACCGTGCAGGCCGAGGTCTCGGCCGCCCTCGGCGCCGACGGGCGCTTCGCTCGGGGGCCGCTGTCCAACGACTACGGCCGGCCCTTCGTGGTGGAGGACGGCAACCTGCTCACCGCCCGCTGGCCCGGCGACTCCGAGGCCTTGGCGCGCGCCTTGGTGGCGCGCCTCGCGCCGTGATCGGTCAGCCCCGCACCGTGGCGTTGAGGTGGGCCAGCACGGCCGCCTGACCGATGGCCGTCCGCATGAGCAGCACGGTGCCCTGGGTGGAGGGGGTGGGCACGCCCTTCCAGAGCGCGGTCTTGGCCGCGGCGGTCTTGGCGGCCTGGATCTCGGCCATGAGGTCGGCCAGGTAGGGTTGCGTGAATCGAAAGGGCTCGCCGGGCTGCATCGGGGCGAAGAGGAGGCGGCTGAAGCACCCCCACGGCCGGGCCACATCCGGCGCCAGGTCTCTCGGGAGGCCGACCGCCGGGAGCACGTGGCGGAGCAGGCCCGCGTCGTCTGCCCCGGCTCGGGCCGCTCGGGCCGCGGCCGCCATCCCGTCGGCGAGGGCGACCGGGAGCTCGGCCGAGGCGCCGAAGTCGAGGATGGCGACCCGGCCGTCGGGCAGGAAGCGGAAGTTGCCCGGGTGCGGGTCACCATGAATCCAGCGGTGCGCCGTGATGCTGGTCCAGGTGAAGTCCCAGAGGCGCTGGCCCCAGGTGTCGCGCAGCGCCTCCGAGGCGGCGCAGGCCTCGGAGAAGGGGGCGCCGTCGATCCAGGTGGTGGTGAGCACCCGGGCTCCGCAGCGCTCGGGCACCACCACCGGGACGACCACCCCGGCCTGCCCGGACCACCGCTGCGCGCAGGCCTGCTGCACCGCGGCCTCATGGGCGTAGTCCAGCTCGTCTTCGAAGGTGGCTCGGATGTCGTCGATCAGGCCGCGCACGTCGGTCTTGGGCATCGCGGCGGTCAGGGTGCGGACGAGGGCCTCGACGTTCTTCAGGTCGGCCTCCAGGGCCGCTCGGACGCCCGGGTACTGCACCTTGACGGCCACCGCGCGGCCATCGGGGAGCGTGGCGCGGTGGACCTGCCCGATGCTGGCGGCGGCCACGGGCTCGGGGTCGAGGGTGGCGAAGGCCCGCTCGACCGGCTGCCCCAGATCGGCCTCCAAGACGGGCGCGAGGTCGGACCAGGGCATCGCCTGGGCCTGGGCCTGCAGTCGCGTGAGCACCTCGCCGTAGACCGCGCGGTGCTCGGTGGGGAGCGCTCCCTCCAACACGCTGAGGATCTGACCGACTTTGTGGGGCAGGCCCTTCATCTCGCCCAAGGCGTCGGCGAGGCGTTCGGCGGTGCGGCGGTGAAAGGCCGCCAGCGCCACGTCGGATCCCTCGCGCATCAGCCCGCCGGCCAGGCCGGCCGTGCCGCCCGCGACCTCGGCCGCCAACCCGCCCAGGCGGGCCAGTCGGGAGAGGCGACCGCGTCTCAACGCCATGGCTGGCTCCGGGTGGGTCCGCGACCCTGGGGTGACTGGCGCCCCGCTGGGCTGCGGGTGGAGGAGGCCGTTGGCGCGGCTCGACGCCGGCGGCGCGGACCGGTGGGCCGCGGGGACCTGCGTGATGGCGACGTCCTGCGTCTAACCCACGGCGTCACGGCCCCCCTGTCTCGGCCACCACCGTCTGCGGGGCCTCGGTCCGAAGCACCGAGAGCACGCGCGCCCGCGCGGCGTCGCCGTCCAGCTCCCAGGCGGTCGGCCAGATCTGGCGGACCCCATGCAGCCGCGCCAGCCGCGCCTCCATCCACGCCTGCTGGCCGGGGTCGCGGGGCACCATGTCGGCCATGCCCCCCTGGTCGGGGATGGAGGCGCGGCTGGCGCGGCTGCATGGGGTCCGCCAGATCTGGCCGACCGCCTGGGAGCTGGACGGCGACGCCGCGCGGGCGCGCGTGCTCTCGGTGCTTCGGACCGAGGCCCCGC
>JBDQIL010000394.1:0-5088 GCA_040264415.1 Myxococcota bacterium | reverse complement strand
GCGCTGCGCAGCGCAGCCCCCATCCCGCGCAGCCGGTCGAGGGTGGGCGTGCTGATGAGCAGGTCGGGCCCGACCACGGCCACGAAGTCATGGGCCAAGAGGTCGTCCACGGCGGCCCGCAGTCCGGCTCGCGCCGCGGCCAAGCGCGGCTTCAGCGAGGGGTTGACCAGCCGGCGCTCCACGACGGTCCAGGTCGCGACGGAGACGGCGAAGCCGATGCCGCCCCAGATCGCCCAGGGACCCAGCGCCGCCACCGCGACCTCGGCGAAGAGCAGGATGCCCAGCAGCACGGCGCCCACCACCCCCCACACCAGCGGCGGCAGCTGCACCCGCGCGAGCGGGTTGTTCGCCTGGGCCTCGGCCAGCGCCGCCTCGGCCGCCTCGAGCTCGGTGAGCGCCCCCTGCACCGCCACCATGGCGCCGTGGGGCGACCACCCCCCGGCGGGCGCGTCGACCGGGCGGAGCAGGCCCACCCGGCTCAGGCGCGAGCGCCAGGCCAGCGCCGGGGCGCCGACCGGTACGTCGCGGGTGAGACTGCTGTCGAGAGAGGAGAGGACCTGCATGCGGCAGACCGTAGTCGCGGATGGCCCGTCGGCGAGCCGCGTCAGCGACGCGCCTGTTCGAGCTCCTCGTCCACGCCGGCCGCCTTCAGGCGCGCCCGGCCCGCGGGATCGAGCAGGCTGACCACCACCCCCACCCCGAAGCTCAGGGCGAAGGAGGGCGGCAGCTCGGCCAGCTCGGCGAAGTACGGGCCGGCGCCCGGCAGCGCGGTCGCGCCGAACTTGAACAGCGGGACCCCCACGAAGCCCGCCACCATCGCCGCCAGCGCGCCGCGCGCCGTGATCCCCCGCCAGTACAGCGACAGGATGACCGTGGGGCAGAAGGTGGCCGCGATGCCCGACCACCCGAACACGACGAACCAGAAGACCGTGCGCCCCTCGACCAGCGCGGCAACCGACAGGGCGATGCCCAGCGCCACCAGCGCGAGCCCCAGGGTGGCCTTGCGCGACAGCCCCATCAGCGCGCGGTCGTCGAGCTCGGGGTGGAGCACCTTCTGGTAGAGGTCGCGCACGGCGGCCGAGCTGGCGACCACCAGCAGCGAGTCCACGGTGGACATGATGGCGCTCAGCACGATGGCGATGAACAGGCCCACCAAGACGCCCGGCAGCAGCCCCTCGACCAGCAGCGGCAGCACGTCTTGTCCGCCGCTGCCGAGCACCTCGGTGACCGGCTCGCCGGGCTCGGTGAGCACCGCCCGGCCCACCATGCCGGTGAGCACCGCGCCGCTGTCGGCGAGCAGCGTCCACACGAAGGCGACCCACGCGCCCTTGGGGATCTCGGCCTCGTCGCGCAGCGCGATGAAGCGCACGAAAATCTGAGGAGAGCCCAGGAACCCGAGCCCGATGAGGGCCAGCCCCAGCGTGCCCATCACGGTGAGCCCGGTCCACCCGGCGGGGCCGGCCAGCGAGAGCAGCGACGGATCGATGGCCGTGAGGGCGGCGGTCAGCTCGCCCCAGCCGCCCAGCGCCACGAGGCCGACGATGGGCAGCATGACCAGGCCCAGAAACATCAGCACCCCCTGGAAGATGTCGGACCACACCACCGCCAGGAAGCCGCCCCCGATGGAGTAGGCCATCACCACCGCGAAGCCGACCAGGGCCCCGATCGTGTAGTCCACCCCCAAGAAGCCCTCGAAGGCCGTGCCGGTCGCGTCGATCTGGGCCGAGACGTAGATGGTCACGAAGACGGTGAGCGCCAGCGCCGCGACCACCCGCAGCGACTGGCTGCCGCCCGGCCCCTGTCGAAAGCGCGCCTCGAGGTAGTCGGGCACCGTGATGGCGTCGTAGCGCCCGGTCAGCCGGTGGAAGCGCCGCGCCATGAAGATCCAAGCGCCCACCACGCCCAGCACCTCGCCGAGCACCACCCAGAAGCCCCGCACGCCCAGCGCGGCGCCCATTCCGGTGAGCCCCAGCAGCAGCCAGGCCGACTCACCGGTCGCCCGCGCGCTGAACGCGACCGCCCAAAAGCCCAACCCCTTGTCGGCCGCGTAGTAGTCGCGCAGCGTCTTCATGCGGCGGCTGGCGACCGCGCCGATCGCGAGCAGCACCGCGAGGTACAGCACGACGCCGACGATCTTGTAGATCAGGAGCGGATCCATGGGGCCTCCGGGGCTGCCCCGAGCCTACCAGACCGCCCCGCCCAGGCGGCGCGACCGGGCCGGCGCATGTGACCCGGCGCGCCCCGTCTCGTATGATAGGCGCCGCTCCCCGGAGACCCCATGTCGAAGCTGCCCGCCGACCGGTCCGAGTCGGTCTTCACCGACTACAAGCCCGCCTACTCGTCCAACCAGGCCCGGGTCGAGGCCAACCGGTGCCTCTACTGCCACGACGCCCCGTGCATCACGGCCTGCCCGACTGGCATCGACATCCCCACGTTCATCCGCAAGATCGCGACGGACAACGTGAAGGGCTCCGCCCGCACCATCTTCGACAGCAACATCTTGGGCATGAGCTGTGCCCGGGTGTGTCCGGTCGAGGTCCTGTGCGTGGGCGACTGCGTCTACAACCACATGGGCGTGCCGCCGATTCAGATCGGCAAGCTGCAGCGCTACGCCACCGACCAGGCCTTCGCGGCGGAGTGGGGCTTTTATGAGGCCGGCGCCGACACGGGCCACAGCGTGGGCATCGTGGGCGGCGGCCCCGCCGCGCTGGCCTGCGCCCACCGGCTGCGCCGCTTCGGCCACGCGGTCACCATCTACGAGAAGCGCGACGTGCTCGGGGGGCTCAACACCACGGGCGTCGCCCCCTACAAGATGCCCGCCGACCGCGCCGTGGTCGAGGTGGACTGGGTGCTCGCCATCGGCGGCATCGACGTGCAGACCGGCGTCGAGGTCGGCACAGACGTGAGCTTCGACGAGCTCGAGGCGCGCCACGACGCGCTCTTCTTGTCGTTCGGGCTCGGGCCCGACAGCCGCCTGCGGGGCGCCGGGGCCGACCTCGCCGGGGTCGAAGGGGCGGTCGACTTCATCGAGCGCTTCAAGCTCACGGTGGAGGACCTCTCGGGCGTCGAGCGCGCCCTGGTCATCGGGGGCGGCAACACCGCCCTCGACGTGGTGCGCGAGCTGCGGGTGCTCGGCGTGCCCGAGGTCACCATGGTCTACCGGGGCGACGAGGCCGGCATGTCCGGCTACCGCCACGAGTGGGACGCCGCCAAGACCGAGGGCGTGCGCGCCGCCTGGCGCACCCAGCCCCTCGGCTTCGAGGGCGACGGCCACGTGACCGGCGTGCAGTGCGTCCACCTCGACGCCAACAAGCAGCCCATCGACGGCACCGAGCACGTGCTGCCGGCCGACCGGGTCTACCTGGCCATCGGGCAGTCCAAGCTCGGCGAGCTCGTGGCGGGCCTCGAGGGCGTCGCCACCGAGTGGGGCCGCGTGCTCGTCGACTCGAACCAGGCCACGGGGCGCCCCGGGGTCTACGCCGGAGGCGACTGCGCCAACGGCGGCACCGAGGTGGTCAACGCCGTCGCCGAAGGCCGCGACGCCGCCGAAGCCATCCACGCAACCTTGACCTCTCAGCGCTGAACGGAGCCCCCATGCCGGATCTCACCTCGAACACCGCGGGCATCGTCTCCCCCAACCCCTTCTGGCTGGCCTCTGCCCCGCCGGCCAACTCGGGCCTGCAGGTCATGCGGGCCTTCGACGCAGGCTGGGGCGGCGCGGTCTGGAAGACCCTCGGGCAGCCCATCCAAAACGTCTCAAGCCGCTTCGGAGCCATCGACTGGAAGGGTGCCAGCGGGGTCGGCTTCAACAACATCGAGCTCATCACCGACCGGCCGCTCGAGACCAACTTCCGCGAGATCGCAGAGGTCAAGAAGCGCTTCCCCAACCACGCCGTCATCGTGTCGCTCATGGTCGAGACGAAGGAGGAGTGGAAGGAGATGATCGCGCGGTCCGAGGACGCCGGCGCAGACGGCCTCGAGCTCAACTTCGGCTGCCCGCACGGCATGTGCGAGCGCGGCATGGGCTCGGCCGTGGGCCAAGAGCCACGGGTCAACGAGCGCATCACCGGCTGGGTGAAAGAGTACGCCACCGTGCCGGTGCTCGTGAAGCTCACCCCCAACGTGGGTGACATCCTGCCGCACGGCATCGCAGCCCAGGCGGGCGGCGCCGACGGCGTGAGCCTGATCAACACGATCAAGAGCATCATCGGCGTCGACATCGACACCTTCACGCCGCGCCCGGTGGTGGGCGGCCGCTCGACCAACGGCGGCTACTGCGGCGCCGCGGTGCGGCCCATCGCGCTGCACATGTGCGCGGCGCTGGCCCGCGACCCGCGCTTCCAGCTCCCCATCAGCGGCATCGGCGGTGTGACCGACTGGCGCGACGCGGTGGAGTTCTTGTTGTTGGGCAGCAGCAGCGTGCAGGTCTGCACCGAGGTCATGCTCAAGGGCTACCGCATCGTCGAAGACATGATCGAGGGCCTCGAGGAGTACATGCGGCAGCACGACTTCGCGCGCCTCGACGACCTCGTGGGCAAGGCCATCCCCGCCTACTCGGAGTGGGGCAACCTCGACCTCAACTACGAGACGGTGGCCAAGATCGACGCCAAGACCTGCATCGGCTGCCAGGCCTGCCTGGTCGCCTGCCACGACGGCGCGCACCAGTGCATCCACCCCAACCCCGACGGCAGCCTGCGGGTGCCCATCATCGACGAGTCGGAGTGCGTGGGCTGCAACCTCTGCCAGATCGTGTGCCCGGTGGACGGCTGCATCACGATGGAGGAGGTGGACAACGGCTTCGCGCCCGCCACCTGGAACGAGCACTTGACCGACGGCGCTGCGCTGCGCCCGAAGAAGGGAGCGCACTGAGTCTCCGATTCAGGCGCTCGCGCAGGTGGGGACACGCCGTCCCGGCATGCCGGACAGAATTGCGAACTCGTCAGCCATTCTGGGGCGGCCGGGTGTGCCGGGGCCCCCTGACCGCGCCGCGCGAGAGCCTCCGCACGTGGCCCCCCGACCACGCCCGAGCCAGGCCCACCCGCCCTTCACCCACGCGTGCCGCCGCGTCCCCCCGGCTCGGTGTACGAT
>JBDQIL010000393.1:0-5099 GCA_040264415.1 Myxococcota bacterium | reverse complement strand
GGTCATTGGGGGGCTCCGGCGGGCGGGGGGCGGCGAACTCTGCCCTATCCATGCGGCGGGGTCTGAATGCTGCCCAAACCTGTCCCGAACCCATTCATAAATGAATGACAGGGTGGACGTCCCGCGCACGCGAGCCGCGCGGGTCACCGGGCCGTGGCGCCCCGCAGGGCGGCGCCCCTCGCGCTCGTGGGGCTCCCCACAAGACGGCGCGACCGGTATGGTCGGGGTCTGACGCGAGGAGCGCAGCATGACCAAACGACGATTCCCCATCCCCGCCGCGGCCGGGCTCGTGCTGACCGGCAGCCTCGCCGCGGGCTGCTTCGGCTCCGGCGACAAGGACGACCCCACCGACCCCGGCGACTCGGGTGACTCCGGCGATCCAGCCGACTCGGGAGACGTCGGGCCGGGCGAAGACACGCTCGAGGGCGGCTGGAACCTCGACACGGTCGACGGCGAGGTTCCTGGCTACACCTACACCTACGACGGCTGCACCTACACCTACTCCTACACCATCGTGATGGCCTTCGGCGCCGAGAGCGAGGGCGCCTTCAGCGGCACCTGGACCTCGAGCTACACCTACACCGCCGAAGGCGACGCCTGCTTCGGCGAGGGCACCTACACCTCCGAGCCCGTCGAGGACGCCGCGACCGCCAGCCGCACCGACGCGCGCGCGTACGCCATCGCGGTCACCGACAACGGCCTGTCGATGGAGTGCTCGCTCGACGAGCCGAGCCAGGGTCTCTCCTGCGCGGCGCTGGTCGATGGGGTGACCTACGCCCTCGAGTGGAGCGCGGAGTAGGCTCGACGCAGCCGCGCGTGCGCGCGGCTGCGACCCCGCGGCCAGCCCGCCCCGCCGCGCGCCGCCCAGCCCGGGCTGGACACGCTCGGGGTGGAGAGGCAAGCTTGAGCATCCCCTCCCCCCGAGGCTCCCATGAAGCTCTCCCGCACTCCGAACCGCCGCCAGCTCCTGTCCGGCATGACGGCGACGGTGCTCACGGCCTGCGCCACCGCTGAGCGCGGGCGCGGCGAGGGCGCGCGAGGGCCGGCCGACACCGGCCCGGGCGCAGACACGGGCGCCGTCTGGTCGGCAGACGACACGGGCCTCGGGGTCGGCCTCGCGGGCGGGATCTCCGTGGGGGTCGCGCACCTGTCCTGGGCCGCCGACGGCAGCGAGTTCGAGCTGCATCCGGCCCAGCACGTGGCCATCGGGCGCGACCCGGGCGGCGCGGAGCGCTGGCGGCTCGAGGGCCTCGAGCCCGACGACCTCAACTTCCCGTGGAAGGCCGCAGAGCGCGACGGCCTCGTCTACCTCCTGCTCCGGGGCAGCCACCTCATCGCCGTACTCGACGCCGACGGCTTCGCGGTGGGCACCATCGGCACCGAGCCGGTGGGCGGCCGCGCGCTCCATCACCCGGCCGACTTCGCCTTCGGTCCCGACGACGACCTGATCTACATCACCGATCCGCCCAACCACCGGGTCGTGGTCTACACGCTCGACGGCGCGCCGGTGGGCGAGCTCGGGCTCGTCGACTTCGACGCGCCCCGCCACCTCAACTGCCCGCGGGGGCTCGCCTTCGACCCCGACGGCCGGCTGCACGTGGTCGATCGCGGCGACCGCTGTGTGCAGGTCTTCGAGGCCGACGGCGCCTGGGTCCGCACCACCAGCAGCCCCGCGCTGGTCGCGCCCGAGTCGATCGCCATCGACCCCGGGGGCGTGGTCACCCTGTCGGACCGACACGCCGCCGTGCTGCACGTCTTCGACCCCGACGGCCAGCCCATCGACCGGTGGATCATCGAGGTGGACGGCTGGACCGCGCACCCGAGCCAGCTCAGCTGGACCTCCGACGGCGACCTCTACGTGCACGCCACCAACCTGCACCGCGAAGACGCGTAGGCCGCCACGCAGCGCCGGCGGGCGGCCCGTCGCTCAGGAGCGGCTGGGGTAGGTGCCCTCGACGGCGATGATGAACTGCACGCACTGGTAGGGCTGCAGTCGGTCGAAGGCGCTGTTGCTGCCCGTGTTGCTGATGCTGGAGCTGCTGGCCTGGGCGTCGGCGGCCGACGCCGACCAGCTCCCGCGGTTGTTCACCACGCGACCGAAGCCCGCGAGGGTGCGCCCGGTCCCGTCTACATACTGCCCGGGGCCGGCCACGAGGTTGAGCGCGTGGCTGTGGGCAGGCAGGTTGGCGGTGGTCAGCGTGGTCTGCTCGGCGCCGCCGGTCTGTCCGAGGCTGTAGGTGCTGAGCCCGCTGCCCGTGCCGGGGTGAATCGCCACGCGACCGCGCAGGTCGGGCAGCCCGAAGGTGCTCCGCCCGTCTCCCCCGTACGTGGTCCCGAGGATGCTGAACAGGGCGGAGTAGGACGAGATCGAGAGGAGCTGCCCGTCGCAGAGGGCCCACCCCCGCGGGGCGAAGGTGCCGCCGAACATCACGATCTGGGCGATAAAGGGGTCCAAGGTTGGCTCCGGGTCGAGCGCGCCCGTCATCGAGCGCGGTGGGGGGCGCGACAGTGTACGCCGCGCGCCGGCGCTGCGGTGCTCGAACGCCCGGGACCGGAGGCCTGCGGGCGACCGTCCGCCCCCGGTCGCGTCGGGGCCGGCTCGACGAGATCGCGCGCGGGGGCGCCCATCGCCCGAGAGCGCCCTGCGCCGGCTGTGCTACGGTCCGGCCCGGGAGGTCCCATGACCCAGATCATCGTCACGCCGGACATCTCGGTTCCGCTGCCTGCGCGCCTGCTGGCAGCCATCGGGTGGCAGCCCGGCGCACCCCTCGTCGCCGACCTCGATGGCCACGGCGGGCTCGTGCTTCGGGTGCTCCCGACGATCCCGCGGCCCGCGTCCGCTGCGACCCCCGCTGAGACCCCCGCAGCGCATCCCGCAGCGCATCCCGCAGCATCTCCCGGAGCGCCTCCGGACGCCGAGCTGCTCGGCGCGAGGCTCCACCTGGGGCTGACGCGCAGCGAGCTGGCGACCTTGCTGGGCGTGGCGCCGACCGACGTGGCGGCGTGGGAGGAGGGACGCAGCGAGCCCACCAACGCGCACCGGGCAGCTGCGCGGGCGCTGCTGGCGGACCCCGGCGCGGTGCGCCAGAGCCTGGACGAGCCCGGGGGCTGAGGGCCCGGCCAGGGGCCGGCGCGCGGGCCCGGCCCGGCCCGCTACTCAGAGGCGGGGCAGGAGATGGTCAGCCACTCGATCGCGTGGTCGGCCGCCGACTCTCCGCTGGCGGCCGTCAAGCCGAACCGGGTGAGGGGCTGGTCGTAGTCGGGGATGGTGGCGCTCAACACGCTCGACCCGTCGATCTCCACCTCGACGTCGCCCTCGTCGAAGCGAATGACGACCTCGTTGTCAGCCGCAGCGCCGAAGGGGGTGGAGGTGTTGACCGCGTAGGTGGTGCCGTCGCCGCGCGCGAGCGCGACGTGGTAGCGCGCGGAGTCGTCGCCGCCGTTCGCGACCTCGTCGAACTCGACGGCGTAGCCGTCGAGGCCGTAGAAGCCCATGTCCTCGCCGCCCCCGCCGAGGCTGGTGGCGCTCTCGGAGGGAGCCAGCCAGGCGAAGGTGGTCCCCTCAGCGAAGCCGAGGCCGGAGCTGCCGGTGCGGAGGCGGAAGCTCGCCTCCCACCGACTGCCGCCCATCGTCGCGTGGGTGAAGGCGGACCCCACACGGCCGGGCGAGGTGCCGGTCAGAAAGAGGGCGCCCCCGAAGGAGTAGTCGTCCCAGCCCGCGTCCCCGTTGATCTGGAGGGCCGCCAGCGAGGCCGCGGTGTCGAATTCGCTGCTCAGCAGCCAGCCGTCGGCCGCGCCATCGATGTCGCCGTCGCAGTCATCGTCGATGCCGTTGCACAGCTCGGGGGCGGCGGGTTTGATGGTGGGCGCGGCTTCGTCGCAGTCGTTCGCGCCGGTGCCGTAGCCGTCGGGCTGCTCGCAGGCCTGGACCGGGCTGCCGCCGGTGCCGCCGTAGCCGTCGCCGTCGGCGTCAGGGAACCAGTTGGACTGGGAGCCAGCGTCGACGTCGTCGTCTTCGTCGTCCACCAGTCCGTCGCAGTCGTTGTCGACCTCGTCGCAGCGCTCGCTGGCGTCGGGGTGAACGCGGTCGGACGCGTCGTCGCAGTCGTCGGCGTTGTCGGCCTCGCCGTCACCGGGCTCACAGGCCTGGCGCGCGACGTCGCCCGCGCCGAAGCCGTAGCCGTCTTCGTCGTCGTAGATGTCGATGAGGACGCCCTCGTCTACGTCACCGTCGCAGTCGTTGTCGGCCCCATCGCAGCGCTCCTCGGCCCCCGGGAACGAGTCGGGGTCGGCGTCGTCGCAGTCTTCGTCTTCGCTCACCCCGTCGCCGTCGCCATCGACCATCGTGCTCTCTTCGTCGTCGCCCTTGTCGCCGCAGCCGACGAGCGCGCCGGAGGCGGCCCCGAGGAGCGGAATGGAGAGGAGGTGGACGAAGGCGTGAGGTCGCATGAGCGCTCCAGCGGGCAGCATTCGAGGGAGGACGTCCGCGCGAAATTACCCCAACCGCCTGGGGTGACGTGGGGCCGCGACCTCAGCGGGGCAGCGGCGCGTCGAGCGGCAGGGCGAAGAGGCGCCGCACCGTCACGAGCGGGTGGCCCGTGCCCCAGAGGGGCTCCCGCAGGGGGCCCGCTGACGCGCGCAGGAGGGTGTCGCTGCCGATCTGCAGCAGCGCCGTCCGAACGCTCACCGACGCCGGCACCACGCCCGCTTGCACGATCCAGCCCTCGATCCGATCGAGCAGGGGCACCAGCCGGTCTCGGAGGTGCTCGCGCACGGGCCCGTGCCCGTCCATCACGCCGCGCAGCACCATGGGAGCGAAGGCGGCGCGGTCGTCGAGAAAGGTCAGCCAGGTGGCGAACAGCCGGTCGATGGTCGCCGGGAGGTCGCCCCCCTCAGCCACAGCGACCGTGAAGGCCGAGAGGAGGTCTTCGAACAGCCGGTC
The DNA here is from genome assembly GCA_040264415.1 of Myxococcota bacterium. Classification (GTDB taxonomy): domain Bacteria; phylum Myxococcota_A; class UBA796; order UBA796; family UBA2385; genus M30B51. Next base: position 157 of record JBDQIL010000393.1, on the reverse strand, counting down.
GACCACGGCGGTGTGCAGCGTGTCTTTGGAGGCGAAGTGGTACAGCAGGCTGCTGCGGCGCACGCCGGCCTCGCGCGCGATGTCGGCCAGCCGCGCCTGCGCGAAGGGGTGCGCGCCGAAGGCCGCCTCGGCGGCGTCGAGGATGCGGGTGGGGGTG
>JBDQIL010000392.1:0-5106 GCA_040264415.1 Myxococcota bacterium | reverse complement strand
TCGTTGGCCCGCGCGCCGCCGCCAGTCGCCGCGGCCTCACCGACGGGCTCGAGCGTGACCCGAAGGCGCAGCCGCTCGTCTCCCACCAGGTCGAGCACGTCGCGGTAGGGCTCGTAGCCCTCGGCCGACACCACGAGCGCGAGGTCGGCGCCGGGCTGCAGGTCTTGCACCACCACGTTGCCGGAGCCGCGGGCGATGACCGTGCCGCCCAACGAGACCTCCACCGGCAGGTCTTCGGGCTCGAGCCGCAGCTGCACGCTGGCGAGGGCCGGAGCGGGCTGGGTCACGAGCACCTCACCCTCTGGAGGCGGCTCGGCGGCGGGCTTCAGCGCGAACCAGGCGGCGACGCCCAAGCTGAGCACGGCCACCACGCCGCCCCCGATGGCACCCCAGGGCGGGGGCTTGGGGCCGGTGGCCAGGGTGCGCACGCTCGAGGCGGGCTCCTCCCAGTCGGGGTCGAGCTCCATCTCGGGCTCTTCGCGCCACATCTCCTCGGCTCGCTTCGACCCCTCTTGCAGACGGCCGCGCTCGGCGGCGATCTCGTCGGCGAAGAGGTCGCGCATGAAGCGCTTCAGGCTCTCGTGCACCACGTCGGGGGTGGACGGGTAGAGGAACTCGAGCAGCGCGGTCTGCATGGCGCGACCGTCGGCGAACCGGTCGTCGGGATCGCGGGCCAGCGCGCGCATCACGATCTCGTCGAGCCGCCCGGGAACGCCGGGGTTGATCGCGCTCGGCGGCTCGATGTCGACCGCCTTGATCTTGTTGAGCGTCTTGACGTCGTTGTCGGTCTTGAACAGCCGGCGGCCCGTGAGCATCTCGTGCAGGATGATGCCCGTGGCGAACAGGTCGGACTTCGGGGTGACCGACTCACCAGACGCCTGTTCGGGGCTCATGTACTCGAACTTGCCCTTCAGCACGCCGTCTTTGGTGTTGTAGAGGGAGTTCTCGGCCTTGGCGATGCCGAAGTCGGCGATCTTGACCTCGGCGTTGTACGACACCAGGATGTTCGACGGCGAGATGTCGCGGTGCACGATGTTCATGTGCTCGCCGTGCAGGTTCGCCTTCTTGTGGGCGAAGTCGAGCCCCTTGCACATGTCGAGCGCGATGGTCGCGGCGTATTCGGGGGGGAGGATCTTCCGCTTCTCGGCGAGCTTTCGGAGGATCCCCTTGACGTCTTTGCCCTCGACGCACTCCATGGCGAGGAAGTACTCTTCGCCGATGCGCCCGAAGTCGTAGATCTGCACGATGTTGGGGTGCTGCAGCTCGACCGAGATCTTGGCCTCGTCGATGAACATGTCGATGAACTCGTCGTTGCCCGACAAGTGCTGCAGGATCCGCTTGATGACCAGCAGCTTCTGGAAGCCGCCGTCGGAGAAGGTGCGCGCCTTGAACACCTCGGCCATGCCGCCGACCGCGATGCGGTCGACCAGGTAGTAGCGGCCGAATTGCTTTGTATCGAAGGACATCTGGCGGCGCTTCCGGCCCGGATTGCGGGCGTCGGAGGGCGGCCCGGAGCGGGCGCGAGGGCGGCGGACACCGGACAATAGGGGCTTGGAGCCCCCGGGTCAACGGCGCCGATGCGCCCGTCTGCAGGGGTCCGAGGCCACAACCCCGTCGGGGGTCGACTACATCCCCGAGTCGTGCCGCTCGGTGCCGTCGGTGCCGTCGGCGCCGTCGGCGCCGTCGGTGCTGCCTCCTCCTCCGCCGGCGGCGTCGAAGTACTCGCCGATCTCCTCGCAGGTCCACTCCTCCTGCAGGAACGGGCGGACCTCCTCGCAGGTCTCGATGGCGCCGTCTTCGAGTTTGGACTTCTTGTAGGCGTCGTTGCAGGCCTTCAGCTGGTCCTTGTCGAATTCCTGGTTGCACTCGTCGGCCGCGAAGTCAGCCATGTCGGTGCAGAGCTGCTGGCACTCGTTCTTGCAGGCGGCGAGCCCGACGAGCAGGCCACAGAGGAGGAAGAGCTTGGGAGAGGCGGCCATGGGGGCTCCACGGAGGTGCCGGCGTCAGGGGCCCCACGTGGGCCCGGTCGGCCTCCGAAGGTCGCACGGCACCCGGTGGCCGTCAAGGCGCGCGGGGCCGGCTTGCAGGATGGTTGCAGGGGCCTCGGAGCCCGGCGCCGGACGGCGGCCCGGCGGAGGGGTAGGTTGGGGACATGCCCGGTCGCACCCTCACCGGCGCCGGCGTGCTCCAGGTGGAGCCGACGGACCACTGCAACCTCACGTGTGCCATGTGCGCGCCGCACCACGAGGGCTGGGACACCATCCATGGGGTGCCGAAGGGCTTCTTGGATCCGGACCAGTGGGACCACATCCTCGCTGGCCTGGTGCAGGACGACCTCTGCTTCGACCACGTCATCTTTCAGTGGCTGGGCGACCCGAGCCTGCACCCGGCGCTGCCCCGGCTCGTGGGCGCGGCGGCCACACAGCTGGCCGGCCGCGTGGGCTACCTGCGCATCGACACGAACGCGATCCGCTTGGGGCCCGACCGCATCGACGCCCTGATCGACGCGATCTCGGCGGCGGGCGACCGCGCGCCGCCGCTGCTCGTGGTGGTCACCCTCGACGCCCACACGCCCGGCACCTACGCCGCGGTCAAGGGCGCAGACCGGCTGGCCCTGGTGCGGCGCCACGTGCGCCACCTCGTGCGCCGCCGGCGGGAGGCCGGCGCGGCCGTCAACCTGCAGCTGCAGTTCGTGGTGCAGCCCGGCAACGCAGCCGAGGCCGGCGCCTTCCTCGAGTACTGGGGCGGGCTGCTCGCCTGTCAGGGCGATCCAGATCGCTGGCACGACGAGGTCATGTTCAAGCGCCTTTCGGTGGGCGGCGGCGCCGCGGGGCAGGCCGCCGCCGACACCCTCTACGAGCGCACCATCGCCGAGGCCGGCATCACCCCGGGGCCGTGGCGAGGCGGCGTGTGGGTCGATGTGTGGCAGCAACGCCCGTGGCAGAACGACGACGCCCACGCCGGCGCCCGCGGGGCCTGCCCCGGGCTCTGGCTCACCCCGGTCATTCGCCACGACGGCGTGCTGGTCATGTGCTGCGCCGACCTGCAGAGCGAGCTGGCCCTGGGCTCGCTGGCCGGCCGGGGCTTCCGCGAGCTCTGGGAGGGCCCCGACGCCGACGCCCACCGCGCCGCGCACCTCGAGGGGCGCTTCGAAGGGGTGTGCGCGGGCTGCGGCGGCATCAACTGGTACGACCTGCCAGCCGAGGCCGTGGCGGCTACACGGGCGCGACTGGCCACCCGGAGCTCCGCGCCGTGACCCCCTCCCCCGCCCGCGTCGTCTTGGTGGTGCTCGCCGCGTCGGCGGTCTGCTTCGCCGTCGGCCACTTCGTCGCCGGCACCTGGACCCAAGAGCTGGTCGACGTGCTCGGCAGCGCCGGTGTGACCCTGGTGGTGACCGATCCGGTCGAGCTGCGGGCGCCGCTGTGGATGGCCGCCGCGGCCATCGCCACCTCTGGCCCAGCCGCCGCGCTGTCGGCCGGCGTCGCCGCCCGGGTGGCGGGGCGCCCCCCCACCATCGGGCCCTACCTGCGGGCGCTCGGCATGATGTTCTTGGGGGCGAACCTGGGCATCGGCGCGAAGGCCATCACGTTGGCCCGCATCGTGGTGCCGCGGGCGGTCGAGGCCAGCGCCGCCGGCGACCCGCTCACCGTGCCGCTGGCCGAGCTGAGCCTCTGGCCCTGGGCCCTGGCGGGCGTGGCCGGGGCGCTCATCATCCACGGGAGCGTGGCCGCCGTCATGGCCATGCTCAGCGAGCGGTAGGGGCCCGACAGGCCCGCCGCTACGGCGCCTTCAGCGCGCCGTCCTGGGCCACCTGCACCGCCGTACCCGGGAAGTCGTCGGCCGACAGCGTGCGCATCAGGTCGATGGCGGCGCCGCTGGCGTCGCGCACCGGGACGCCCTCTCCCTCTTGCTGGGTCGGCATCACCTTGCCCCCGACGAAGCGCCCGTCGCGGTCCATCACCACCTCGAGCACCGCCCCCACGCCCAGGTTGCCGGACAGGTTGAAGCGCCCGTAGGTGGCGAAGTTGCCCAACGAGTAGGCGATCAGGCGGCCCTCGTAGACCTCGGCGCCCCGCAGCACGTGGGGGCCGTGGCCGAGCACGAGGTCGGCGCCCGCGTCGACCACGGTGTGGGTGAAGGCCCGCAGGTCGCCGCGGTTCTCGCCGTAGAACTTCTCCGAGCCGTTGGGCACGTGCAGCGCCTTCGAGCCCTCGGCCCCGCCATGGAAGCTGACCACCACCAGATCGTGGTCCTGGTCCATGGCCCGCACCAGATCGCGGGCGGCGTCGTGGTCGTTGACGTAGTGGCTGTTGCGGCTGGTGTGAAAGCCGATGAAGGCGATCTTGAGGCCGTTGGCGGTGACCGACGCGATGTCGCCGGGCCGACCGGTGTGGGCGATGCCCACCGCGTCGAGGTTGCGCTCCGTCTCTTCGCGGCAGAAGGGCCCAAAGTCGCCGGCGTGGTTGTTGGCCGTGCTCATGACGTCGAAGCCCACCGCCTGGTACAGGTCGCGGTAGCGGCCGGGTGACTTGAAGGCGTAGCAGCGACCAGGCGGCTGGTCGGGCTTGCACTTGGTGGTCTTGCCGCCGTCGCACAGGGGGCCCTCGAGGTTGCCGAACGTGAGGTCGGCGTCGGACAACAAGGACGCCACATCGGCGAAGGTGGCGTCCACATCCGGGTTCAGGGCGCCGGACGGGAAGGTGGTCCCGATCATCAGATCGCCCACCGCCCGCAGCCGAACGGTGGTGCCATCGGGCACGTCTGAGCGGAAGGTCTTGGGGGCGGCCGCGCGGCCCTTGGCCAGCAGACCTTCGAGGCCGAGGTTGTCGCGGGCCTGGGAGAGGTAGCGGGACAGCCCCTCGCGGTCGGGGTCGGCCGCCTCGACCGCGGTCCACTGGGTGATGACCTCACCCCACCGGCCCCCGACCCAGTGCGCCCAGCCGAGCTCCCAGTGGCAGTCCACCGCCACGTCGGCCGGGGGGGCCGCGTCGAGGCAGGCGGTCAGCGCCGTGACGCCCGCCGCGGTGCGCTTCTCTGCGAGCGCCGCGCGCCCTTCGGCGAGCTTCTCGGCGGCCGGGTGCAGCGGCGCGGGCGGGGGCTCTTGGG
>JBDQIL010000391.1:0-5122 GCA_040264415.1 Myxococcota bacterium | reverse complement strand
GGGCTAACCCCGCCGGCCGGGCGGCGCGGTGGTTAGGCTGCCGGCATGCCCTCGAATGCCGACACCCTGCTCGTCCGCGCCCTCCGGGGCCAGCCCGTCCCCCGCCCGCCCGTCTGGTTCATGCGCCAGGCGGGTCGGTACATGGCGAACTACCGCGCCATTCGGGAGCGGGTCTCCTTCCTCGACCTCTGCGCCGACCCCGATCTGTGCTGTGAGGTCACGCTGCAGCCGCTCGAGCGCTTCGGCTTCGACGCGGGCATCATCTTCAGCGACATCCTCCTGCCGCTCGCCGCCATGGGCCGCGAGCTGGTCTTCGGGAAGGGCCACGGCCCGCAGTTCCCCGACCCGGTGCGCACCCGGGCCGACGTCGAGGGCCTCAAGCCCTTCGACCCGGCCCGCGACCTGCCCGCGGTGCTGCGCGCCATCGAGCTCACCGTGGCGGCCGCCGACGTGCCCATCTTGGGCTTCGCGGGCAGCCCCTTCACCCTGGCCTGCTACCTGGTCGAGGGCGGCGGCTCCAAGAACTGGGAGAAGACGAAGAGCCTGATGTGGCAAGAGCCCGAGACCTTCCGGCTGCTGCTCGACACCCTGGCCGACGCCGTGGGCGACCACCTGCAGGCCCAGGTCGAGGCGGGCGCGGCCGCTGTTCAGCTCTTCGACACGTGGGCGGGCGCCCTGTCGGCCGACGACTACCAGCGGTTCGCGCTGCCGGCCGCGGCCAAGGCGCTGTCAAAGGTCACGGGGGCCCCCACCCTCTACTTCACCCGCGACGCCGGACCCTTCCTGCCCTACCTCGCCGACAGCGGCGCCGACGCCATCGGCCTCGACTGGCGGGTCGATCTCGGCCGCGCGCGGGCCACCCTGGGTGACCTGCCGGTGCAGGGCAACCTCGACCCCATCGCGCTCTTCGCGCCCCCCGACGAGATCCGGCGCCAGGTGCACGCCATCATCCGGGCGGCCGGGCCGACCGGCCACGTCTTCAACCTGGGCCACGGCATCATCCCCAGCACGCCCATGTCGGGGGTCGAGGCCGCCGTGGCGGCGGTCAAGGGCTGGTCGTGGGACGACTGAGCCGTCCGCTCCAGGCCGGGTGATGGCCGACACCACCCACGTCTGGTTGCTGGAGCAGGGCTCGCCGGCCGCGCCCGGCGCCCTCGAGCCGTGGCTGAAGCAGCGGCTCACCGACCCGGCGGTGCTGCCGCTGCCCTACCTGTGGCTGCGCGTGATCGTGGCCTGGGCCCTCATCCGACTGCGCCTCCGACGCCACACCGAGGCCCTGGCGGCGCTGCCGGGGCCCGCCCCCGAGGTGGGCGCGCTCATCGACCTGGCCGCCGCCCTGGAGCGGCAGCTGGGCCCCCGCTACCGCTGCTCGGCGGTGCTGCGCCACGGCCGCCCCGACGCCGCCGCGGCCGCCGCCGAGGTGCCCCGCGGGTCCCAGGTGGTCTTGCTGCCGATGCCGGTGGTGGACGACGCCACCCGTCGGGGCCTGCTGGCCCACGCCCGCGCGGCGCTGGCCCCCCGGCGGGCCCGGTTGGCCGAGGGGGGGCCGCTGAGCGCTGCAGACGGCGTGCTCGCGGCCCTGGCCCGTGGGGTGCGCCGCGCCATCCTCCACCTGCCGCCCCATACGCCCTACCGGGTGCTGTTCTGCGCCTTCGCCCAGGGCGAGGCCGCGGCGCCCGCGGTCGAAGACCTGCACGCCCGGCTGGTCCGTCGCCTGCGGCTCCCGGGCGATGCGCCGCTGGCTCGGGTGCGTCCCTTCGGGCTGGGCTCAGATCCCCTCGCTGGCGTCGAGCCGCTGCTCGACGGGCTGGCGGGGGCGCCGGCCGTGGTGGTGGCGCCGCTCGGCTCGCTCACCCACCACGCCGACGTGGCCGCGCTGCAGGCGGCGCTGACGCCCGCCCTCGCCGCCCGTGGGGTGACCGAGGTGCGGCTCGCGCTGCCCCCCGCCGACTGCCCGGGGCTGGTCCACGCGCTCTATGCCCGCGTGAAGGCGGCCGAGCGCGGCATGGCCTGGGTGGTCCCCGAAGACGCGGTGCGCGACGCGGTGCGGGCTGAGCTTCGCCGGCAGGGCGCGGTGTGGCTCCCCCGCGAAGGGCGCCCATGAGCGACAAGCTGCAGACCGTAGCCACCCACACCGGCGGCGAGGGCGAGCCCCCGCTCCCGGTGGTGATCGTGGGCGCGGGCATCTCGGGGCTGGCCGCCGCGACCTTCCTCGACGGCCACGTGCCGCTGTTGGTGCTCGAGGCCGGCGCGCGCGCGGGCGGCAACGTGCAGAGCGACTCGGTAGACGGGCGGGTGCTCGACCGGGCGGCCAACGGCTGGCTCGACAATGAGCCTGCCATGGGGCGCCTGCTCGACCGCGTGGGCCTGACCGAACAGGTGGTGTCCGCCGGCCCCAAGGCCAGCGTGCGCTGGATCTGGGCCGACGGGTCGCTGCACGCCGCCCCCCTCTCACCGCCCGCGCTGGCCCGCAGCAGCCTGGTGGGGACCGGGGCCAAGCTGCGGCTGCTGCTCGAGCCCTTCCTGGGGCGCGGGCCCGCCGACGTCGACGAGACCGTGGGCGCCTTCGTGCGGCGGCGCCTGGGGCCGGCCTTCGTCGAGCGCCTCGTGGGCCCGATGGTGGCTGGCATCTACGCCGCCGACCCCGACGAGCTCAGCCTGCGGGCGGCCTTCGAGCGCATGTACCAGCTCGAGCAGGAGCACCGAAGCCTCATCCTCGCCGCGCTGAAGCTGCGGCGCGGGGGGGCCCCTCCCGGACACCTGCAGACCGTCGCGGGGGGGGCCGGCGCGCTCACGGCCCACCTCGCTGCGCGGCTGGGCGACCAGCTGCTGCTCGAGACGCCGGCCACCAGCCTCGAGCAGCGCCGCGGCCGCTGGCGGGTGCACACGCCCTCGGGCGCGGTCGATGCCCGCGCGGTGATCCTCGCCTGCCCGGCGCCCGCCCAGGCGCGGCTCACCCGCGGCGTAGACTCCGACGCCGCCGCCGCCCTCGACGCCATCCCCATGGCCCCGGTGGCCGTGGTGGCCTCGGCTTGGCCCAAGGGCGCCTGGGATCGCCAGCCAGATGGGTTTGGCGTGCTGCACGCCCGCGGCGCCGCGGGCGCCATCGACGGCGCTGAGGGTGTGCTGGGCACCTTGTTCACCTCCTGCGTCTTCCCGGCCCAGGGTCGCTCCGACGAGGTGCTGCTGCGCACCATCCTCGGCGGCGCGGTGGCCCCGGAGGTGGCGGCCCTCGACGACCAGCAGCTGATCGCCCGCGTGCGGCGCGCCCTGTCTGCCATGTTCGGCCAGGAGCGCGCCGACCCCGCCCTCGTGCGCGTCTTCCGCCACCCCGCGGGCATCCCCCAGTACACGGTGGGCCACCTGCAGCGGGTGGCCTCGGTGCGGGCCGCGCAGGCGCGCCACCAGGGGCTCTACTTTGTGGGCAACCACCTGCAGGGCATCGGCGTGAAGGACTGCGCCCGCGAGGGCGAGAAGGTGGCCGGTCAGGTGCGCGCGTACTGCGGCTGAGCGTCGGCGCCGGGCCCGCGCGCGGAGGCCGCCCGATCGAGGTGTAAGCTCGCGCCGGTCTGCCGCGTTGCCTCCCCCACGCGCCCCCGAGTCTCCCGTGTCGAAGCGATCCCCGTTCACCCGCCCGGTTCGTCGCGCGCTCGCCGGCGTGGCCGCCATCTACGCCGGCTTCATCTTGTTGTGCGCCGGGCAGGCGGTCTGCCTGCGTGCGCTGGTGTGGCCCGGCATGGTCACCGGGACCTGCCCGTCAGGGGATGTGATCCCCGGCGCCCAGATCTCGGCCTGGGGCCTGGCCCGCGGAGCCGAGGGCACGGTGACGGTCACCCCCCTCGGCTGGTTCACCGGTGGCCCGGCTGACGACGCCCGCTCGGCGGGGTTGGGGTGGGGGTCGGTCGACCTCGCCCTGGTCTCCCCCGACGGCACCGAGCAGCCCCTCTCGCCGGTCGACGGCTGGGAGCGGGACGGGGCCCAGCGCGCGGCTGGCGTGGTGCTGCCGGCGGTGCCCGACGGCGACTACCAGCTCCGCGCCCGCGTCTCCACCCTGCTCGATGACGTGTTGGTCGACGCTCCCCTGCCCCTCTACGCGCCGGCCCGCGCCCACCTGCTCACCGACCGCCCCCTGTACGAGGCGGGCCACACCGTCCAATTCCGGGCGCTCACCCTGCGGTCCGCCGACCGCGCGCCCCTCGCCGGGCGTCCGGGCGTGTTCCAGGTCACCGATCCCGACGGGTTGCTGGTCTTCGAGGAGCGGGCCGAGACCGACGCGTGGGGCATCGCCGCCTCCGACCTGCCCCTCGACCCCCAGGCGGCCTCGGGGGCCTGGCGGCTCACCTGGCGCACGGGCGAGACCGTGGTGGAGCGCAGCTTCGACGTGCGGCCCTTCACGCTCCCCCGCTTCACGGTGGCGGCCGCCGCCGACCGCCCCTGGGCCGAGCCCGGCGAGTCGCCGACCGTGACCGGTCGGGTGGACTTCGCGTCGGGCGCGCCCGTCGGCGGCGCCACCCTCACCCTCGACTGGTCGGTTCAGGGGCCCTGGCCCATGCCCAGCGCGTGGGCCCGGGGCGCCCTGCCCAGCCGGGCGGTCACCGACGACCAAGGCGCCTTCACCCTCGACCTCCCCGAGATCCCGGGCGACCTCGTGGGCCAGGCCACGCTGGTCGGGCGCGTGACGGCCACCAGCCCGGCCGGCGACACCGAGCGCGGCGCGATGCGGCTGCTGCTGAGCGCCGACCCCCTGCAGGCCGAGGCCCTCACCGAGCTCGACGGCGGTCTGGTGGAGGGCTTCAACAACCGCGTCTACCTGCGGGTCACCACGCCCGACGGCGAGCCCCTTCGCGAGGCGGCGGTGACCGTGCGCCCGGCCTGGGACCCCCGCGACCCCGGCGTGGCCGCCGAGACCGACATCGACGGGGTCGCGTCGCTGCAGCTCGACCCGGGCCCCGCCGTGAACGTGGTGGGGGGGGGGGCCGCCCCCCGCGCGCCCCCCCCCGGCCCCCCCCCCCGCCCCCCCCCCGCCCCCCCCCCCGGGCCGGGGGCCCCCCGCCCGGCCCGGGCGGGGCCCCCCTCCGGCTTGGGGGGCCCCCCCGCGCGCTGGCCGGGCTTGCTGCCGTAG
>JBDQIL010000390.1:0-5125 GCA_040264415.1 Myxococcota bacterium | reverse complement strand
GGGCACCGGGCGCTGGTGGGTGCAGCGGGGAGAGGGCACCACCCGGGTGTCTGACCACCCGAGCGCGCTCGTGGCGCGCACCGACGCCGACCCCACGCGCCTCAGCGCGCTGCTCGCCGGGCGACCCCTGCCTCCGGGCGCGACCTGCTGGCCCGACGTGACGCGGGTGGAGCCCGGCACCCGGGTCGAGGTGGGCGCGGCGGGGCCCGGCGTCGCCCACCGGTGGTGGGATCCGGGCGTGCCCCCCGACGGACGCGCGGGCGCCCGCCCCGTCTGGGACCGCGCGGTCGAGCAGGCCCTGGCGCTCGGGGTGGCCCGCGCCACGCGCGCCGGCCCGTGGGCCCTGGCGCCCGGCGCGCCCGCTGGGGACGCCTTCGCGCTCCGGCTGGCGCCGATCGCGCCGGTGACGTCGCCCACCGATCGGGGGGTCGAGGCCGTGCTCGCGGCCGCCCCGCGCTTGGCCGAGCCCCGCCTCGGGCCCGCGGCCCGCCGGGTGGCGGGGGCCCTCGCAGACGCCCCGGCCGGCCCCCGCCTGGTGGTGGCCGTCGGCGCCCCGCTGCTCTTGGGCGGCGCGGACCCCCGACGGGGCCGCCCCAGCGGCTGGCGCCGCCGCCTGCAGATCGACCTGGGCGCCGACCTCCTGGGTCCGCTCCTCGACCTTCACGAGAGCACCCCCGCCTTGATGCACCCCGCGATCGCCGAGGTCGCCGCCCGCGTCCCCTGGCGCCACCTGCGGGGGCTGCGGGGCACCCTCGCGGGCCGCCTGGGGCTGGTCGAGTCGGGGCGCGACCCGTGGAAGGCCTGGCTGTCCGGACCTGGCGCCGAGGCCGTCGCCCGCGCCCGCGACGCCCTCGCGCCGATCGGTCCCGTGGCCGACCACCCCGCCGATCAGGCGCGCGCGCTGGTCATGGCCGCCTGGTACGCCTGATCACCCTCAGGGGGTCGCGATCTCGGTGCCCAACACCCGATCCCACAAGCGGAAGGTCGAGGCGTAGTTGCCCTTCGTGGGCTTGGCGTGGTGCAGATCGTGGTGCTCGGTGGGCGCCAGCACCGGCAGCGCCCGGCTGAGCCACGACCGAATACCGGAGTGGATGTCGAGCTCGTGGGTGGTGCGCAGGGCGGCCCAGCCCAAGAAGATCCAGGCGTTCATCTCGCCCTGCAGCAGCGTCAGCCCGACGACGCCCGCGACCGGCCCGATGGCGCCGGTCATCCACTCGGCCGGGTGCACGTAGAGGTACTCGATGGGCACCGGGGCGAAGGCCTTGTGGTGCAGCTTGTGCACGTGCTTGTACAGGCCCTTGTGCTCGTGCAGCAGCCGATGGACCCAGTAGAACCAGATGTCGTCGAGCACCATGAGCAGCACGATCTGGCCCACCAGGGCGAGCAGCGACGGCGCCGCGAAGGTGAAGACGTCGCCCACGAGCGACAGACTGACGACCGCGCCCCCCGCCAACATGGCGAAATTGGCGAAGATCAGGGGCAGGCGGGGGAGCAGGCTGTTGGGCTTGCGCCGGGCGGCCTGGCCGTCCACCGACGCCGGGAGGCCCCGCCGATCGAGCCAGAGCGACACGAGCAGCCCTGCCCCATTGAGCAGCAACAGCATCGAGACGGCGGCGACGGCGATCGGAGTCAACGGGCCTCCGCCGGCGCGGGCCGGGAGGCGTAGACGTTGACGAGGCGGGTCTCTTCGAGGCCCTCCTCGGTCTCTTGGGTGACTTCGGTGAAGCCGTGCCGAGCGAGCATGCCCAGCACCGCGTCGAGGGCGCCGCCGCGGTCGTGCACCTCGACCACCACGCGGCTCACGCGGGCCCAGTGCTCGTCGCGGAGGCCCCGCAGGGCGGCCACCTCGGCCCCCTCACAGTCCACCTTCAGCAGGTCCACCCGATCGAGCCCGTGCTCGTCGATCACCGACGAGAGGGTGCGCAGCTCGCAGGTGATCTCCTGGGCGCCGCCGCGGAGCACGCGGGCCATGATGCCGCTCAGGAAGGAGGGCACGAGGCGCAGGTACCAGAGGTTGGGCGGCGGCTCGCGGGTGGTGCCCGCGACGGCCGACTCGAACTCCTTGGGATCTTCGTCCCAGGCCTCGGGCATGGCGGTCGAGAGCGCCGGACTGCGCGGGAAGTAGGTGAAGGTCGCGGTCCCGGGAGCGTCGGACACGCCGCACCGGATCGGCACCAGACGCCCGTCTCCGTAGTCGCGGGCGTTCGCGGCGAGCACGTCGAAGATCTCGGGGATGGGCTCGAAGGCGAAGACCCGCACGCTGGGGTGTCGCGCCACCGCGCGCACCCCGAAGATGCCGATGTTGGCGCCGACATCGAGCACCACGTCGCCGTCGCGAACCTCGACGCCGTGGTCGAGGTAGCCCTGGACGTGGTGGTCGAGGACCTGGGCTTCGGTGGAGCGGAGGCACCACAGCGGCAGGCCATCGGTCAAGGTCGTGCGGCGCACCGGCTTCTCGGAGGGAGGGGGGCCGAGAGGATACACCGGCACCCCGCGCAGGGCACGCCCGATCCCGCCGACCGCCCTGGGAGACGCCGCCCCGCCCCGCGGCTGCGGGCCGCATCGGGTTACGAGGCGCCCCCTGCAGCTGGCAGCTCCATGGCCCCTCCGCTCGTCGCCCACCGTCGAATCTTCCTCGACAGCCTTGAGCTCGCCTGCTCGATCGGCGTCCACCCGCACGAGCAGCGGGCGCTGCAGCGCGTGCGGGTCGACGTCGAGCTGGTGCTGTCCCCCGACAGCGAGCCCACGGTCGACCGATTGAGCGCGACCCTCGACTACGAGGCGGTCCACGACGCGGTGATCCAGATCACGCGCAGCCGGCACTTCGCGCTCCAAGAGACGCTGGCGCGGGCCATCTACGACTTCTGTGGCGCGCTCGAGGGGGTGTCTGGGGTGCGGGTGGTGACCCGAAAGCTCGACGCCTACGCCGACTGCACGGTCGGCTACGAGTTGTCGAGCGTGCTGCCCACCTGAGGCCGGCGCATCAGCCCGCGCCGGAGTGGATCACGCCGCACGCGATGCGGTCGCCCGCGGCTCCGGCGGGCTGACTCTTCAGGTCGTCGGGCCCAGCGTGCAGCACCACCGCGCGCCCGACGACGCCGAGCTCTCCGTCGAGCCGGGCCCTCGGCATGCGCTCGTCCACCATCAGCTCGCCGCGCTCGTTCAACGTGACGTTGCCGAGGTCACCGAGGTGATGGCGGTCGGCGTCGGGGCCTCCGTGGGGGTGCTCGCGGGGGGCGTAGTGACCACCGGCCGACGAGCCGTCGGGCGCCGAGCAGTCCCCCACCTCGTGCACATGCAGGGCGTGGGAGGCGCCGGGCTCGAAGCCGCGCAGCTCGCCCGTCACGGCGAGCCCGTCGTCGAGCGGAGAGAAGCGCAGGGTGCCCTCGATCGGCCGGCCCGCGGCGTCGAGCGCCTTGAGGTTCGCGTGCGCCACCTGCGGCTGCACCATCACGGGGAGATCGTGGTCGGGGGTCGGGGCGGCCACCGTGCCGTCGAGCCCGCCGCAGGAGAAGGTGAAGAGCAGCGCCAGGGAGCGGCGAAGCGGTCGAAGCGCGGGGAGCGGGTGGCGGGTCATGGGGCCTCCGGGGGCTGGAATTCACAGGCCACCCGTAGCGACGCAGGGCCGATCTCCAAGCCAGCCCGACCCCACAACGATGGACACGACAAGAGTGAGGAGCGATCCATTATAGGTTCAACGATCGAAATGGTCAGCATGATTGAAGGAATGGGGGGGGCGTGCGTCGGTGGCGGCGCACGCGAACGCGCGTCCCCAACCGAGGAACCCATGCCCCTGCTGAACCTGCTCGCCGCTGTCCTCCTGAGCGCCCCCACCGCCGAGGCGGCCCCGCGCCGCGAGGCCGTCCACCTCCAGCTCCAGTCGGGTCTGCTGAGCCGCTCCGCGCTCGCCGTCGATGAGCTCGACGCCAACCGCCAGACCACGCACCTCGGCTTGGGCGCGGGGGGCACGGCGCTGTCGGCCGCCTACCACCTGCGCGCGGCCTCCGCGGTGGGCGCGCGGCTGTCCTTCTCGCAGGTCCGCACCGACGACGACCGCACCGAGAGCCAGCGCTCTGAGGCCCGCCTCGCGGGCACCTACACCCACTACTTTCGGGTGGACGGGCCCGTGCGGGCGTCGGCGAGCGGCATGCTCGGCCTCTCTCGACTTCGCGACGACGAGGGCGTGCAGGCGCGCGCGCCCTTCGTGGGGGTGGGCGGCGGCGTGCACTGGTTCGCGACGCCCCGCACCTCGCTGAGCACCGGCCTCGAGCTGAGCCGCACCCTGGGCGGCCGCTACGAGCAAGACGGGGTCGATGGATCGAGCCGCTACGTCGCCACGGACGTCGCGGTGGTGGGCGGACTGAACCTGTACCTGGGTGGCCGGAAGCCCCGGCGCGCCCGCCGGGGCGGCCGGCGCTGAGCCGGCCCAGCGGTCAGTGCAGCACGATCTGGCCGGAGCCCGTGGTGTCTGCGCTCAGGTCCCCCGCGTCGCCGTAGATGTGGACGTCGCCCGACCCCGACGTTCGGGCGTCCACGGCGTCGGCGCCGCTCACCTCCACGTCGCCCGAGCCTGAGCTGCGCACCGCGACCCCGTCGGCGGCGACGGCGCGGGCGTCGACGCCGCCCGAGCCCGCGGTGCCGATGACCAGGCGGTCGACCGCGCCCGCGGCGCGGATGTCGCCCGAGCCCGAGCTGCGCAGGTCGAGGTCGGGCGCCTCGATCCCCGCCACGTCGGCGTCTCCAGAGCCAGAGGTGTGCACCTCGGCCAGGCCCGCGGCCCCCCGGGCGAACAGGTCGGCCGACCCCGAGGTGGCGATGCTGCCCATCGTGACCATCTCCACCATGGCGTAGCAGTCGCCCGACGGCCGCAGGACCACCCGATCGCGCTCCTGGATGTGCAGCGTGGTGCCGCGCACCTCGACCTCGATGAGCGACTGGAGGTTGTCGTCGCAGGTCACCTGCACCCGGGCGACCTCGGCGCCGCCGTAGACCTCGACATCGACCGAACCAGCGGCCTCGACGTGGGAGAAGTCGGAGACCGGCCGGTCTTCGGTGCGGAGATCGCCGTCGCCCTGCGCGACCGTACACGCGGCGAGGGGGACGGCGAGGAGCGACAGGGCGAGGG
>JBDQIL010000389.1:0-5131 GCA_040264415.1 Myxococcota bacterium | reverse complement strand
GGCGCCGAGGTGCGGGTGTGGGAGGACGGCGTGGCCCGCACGGTGCGAACGTGGACCCTCGCCGAGAACTACGGCAGCCGAAGCGCCATCGCGTTCGCGCCGGTGGGCTGGCGGGCCTGGGGGGCTTCGGCGTGACCTGCGGGCTGGCCGTGGGCGAGGCCGTCGCGGCGTGGATGCGGGGCGAGGACGTGCCCTGGCTGCCCCGGCGGGGGGTCGCTCCCGACCGCACCCTGTTCCGCCGCTGGGCCGTGCGTCCACAGGGCGACCTCCACCACACCTCCCTGGTCGACGCGGTCACCGCTCCGGCCTGAGCTGAAATAGCCGGGCTCGCTGCGCCGTCTCCGGCGCAGACGCATCGCCGCGTCGGCTCTCTGGAGGCCCCCCATGCGCAACCCTGGCGTCGCTTCGGTCCTGTCCCTCGTGTGCCCCGGCATCGGGCAGTTCTACGCCGGCCGCTTCGGCTGGGGGCTGTTCTGGCTCATCATCACGCCGGGCTTCTGGATCGGCTCGGGTGGCTTGCTGGGCTGGGTCTGCCACGTGCTCTCGGCCATTCAGGCCGCTGGCCAGGTGGAGTCGCGGTGACCGCCGACGCCGCTCAGTCGCCGCAGTCTTTCAGGCGCACCTCGTAGCGGATGTCGACGCCCGGACCGCTCACGTTGACCGCATAGTCGCGGCCGGCCTGGGCCCGCCAGCCCACCGGCGCGAACGCGATGGCGCTTCGGCTGCCGTAGTTCTCGGCGAGGGTCCACGTTCGCACCGTGCGGGCCACGCCGTCCTCCCACACCCGCACCTCGGCGCCGTCGAGGTCGAGCGTGTCGGACTGCACGGTCCAGCCCGTGTCGTCGAGGCTGCGGTCGGTGTAGGGCGAGGGCGTCATCACGCCGGCGGGCACGTCGCCCGGCGGCGGCCAGGCGATCCAGTCTCGCGCGAGCTGGCCGTCGCCGTCGGTGACCCAGACGCACGCGTACTGCTCGGTGCTGCCGATCCCCGCCACGCGCAGCTCGTTCGACAGCAGCCACCGCCGGTGCCCCAGCGTGGTCTCGTTGCCGTCGTCGATCAAGAAGAGGTCGATGGCCGCGCCCGCGGGCGCCGACGCCAGGACGCTCTCGGTGGCGGCGGCGGCGCCGGCCTCGTTGTGGCACGCCCAGGCGTCGCTCGGGGTGTGCGAGAGCGAACCTTGGGCCTGCATCATCAACGCGCACTGCTGCGCGGCCTGGTCGCGGTCGCTGGCGGTGACCACGTCGGCGGGCATGCGCGCGAGCCACCGCATCAGGTTGATCTGCTGGAGGGCGGCGGCGCGGCTCTGGGGATTGTCTCCCGCCGAGCAGGACGTCGCGTCGCCCGACCAGGCCCCGTCTTCGTGCAGCGCGCGCTCGTACCGCCAGACGGCGCAGACCGACGCGGGGTCGTCGCGGTCCCAGGTCCCAGGGGGATCGGGCAGGGGGGCGTCGGGCCCACCCTCGGTCAGCGGATCGGTCGCGGCGGCGCTGTCGGCCCCCCCGTCGGTCTGGGCCCCGTCCCGCACGTTGCAAGGGAAGGGGATGGCGGCGAGGAAGACGGCGGCGACGAGACGAATCGGTGAAGCCCGGGTGGGTGCGGTTGTCTGTCGACCTACCCGAGCCCGCGCGAGACCCGCAACGGGGTGCCCCCCCTTTTCACCAGCGGCGGGCCCGGGCGATCGCCCGTGGCCCGCCCGGTCGCTCTACTTGTTCATGATGTGCACGGCCTCACCGAGCGCGTGCTTGGCAGCCTCCATGACGGCCTCGCCCAGGGTGGGGTGGGGGTGGATGGACAGCCCGATGTCGAGCGCCTCGGCGTCCATCTCGACCGCCAGCACCGCCTCGCTGATGAGGTCGGAGGCGTGCGGCCCGCAGATGGTCACGCCCAGCACGCGGTCGTCGGTGGCGTCGAGCACCACCTTGACGAAGCCGTCGGTGTCGAGCTGGGTGAGCGCGCGGCCGTTGGCGGCCCAGGGGAACTTGCCCACCTTGACCTCGTAGCCCTCGTCCTTGGCCTGGTGCTCCATGAGGCCGGCGGTGGCGATCTCGGGGTCGGTGAAGACCACGGCCGGCACGGTGCGGGCGTCGTTGAAGGCCTTGTGGCCCGCCACGACCTCGGCGCAGATCTCACCCTCGTGGGTGGCCTTGTGGGCGAGCATGACGCCCGTGGCCACGTCGCCGATGGCGAAGACGCCGTCGACGCTGGTCTTGAGCTGCCGATCGACCTTGATGTGGCGGCCTTGCATCTCGAGCCCGAGGCCCTTGGCCAGCTCGCTGTTGGGGAACCGACCCACGGTGACGAGGATCTTGTCGGCCGAGATGGTCTCTTCGCCCTTCTGGGTCTCGATGCGGACCACGGCGCCGTCGTCGCCCTCCTCCCAGCCCAAGGCCTTGGTCTGCGTGTGCACCTTCATGCCCAGCTTCTTGGCCTTGCGGTTGATGAGGCGGATGACGTCGGGGTCGAAGCCCGGGAGCACCGTGTCTTGCATCTCGACCACGGTGACCTTGGCGCCCACCTTGGCGAGCATCATGCCCAGCTCCATGCCGATGTAGCCGCCGCCGATGACCACCAGCCGCTCGGGCACGTGGTCGAGGTCGAGGGCCTTGGTGGAGTCCATCACCCGGTCGTCGGCGAAGGAGAAGCCAGGGATCTCGATGGGCCGGGAGCCGGTGGCGATGACCAGCTTCTTGCAGGTGACCTTCACGGGGCCGTCTGCGGTCTGGACGGTGACGGCGCCGGGGCCGTCGATGGTGGCCTCGCCGAAGAGCTGATCGACGTTGTTGCCCTTGAGCAGCGTGGACACGCCGCCCGTGAGCCGGCCCACCACGCTCTGCTTCCACTCTTGCAGCTTGACCATGTCGAGGGTGGCCTGGGCGCCGCCGAGGTCGATGCCCATCTTGGCGAGGTGACCGAGCTCGTCGTACTTCTTGGCGGCGGTGATGAGCGCCTTGGACGGGATGCAGCCCACGTTGAGGCAGACGCCACCCCAGTACTCCTTCTCGATGCAGAGGGTCTTCACGCCCAGCTGGCCCAGCCGGATGGCGCAGGGGTAGCCGCCGGGGCCGGCGCCGATGACGACAGCGTCGTAGTTCTTGGTCTCGGACATTGGATCTCTCCGGGGAGTGCGTTCAGGAGCGGTTGAGGCGGACGGCCACGAGGGCCGGTCCGCCGGCGTCGCGGGCGGTGGTGACGGCGGCCTGCACCGCGTCGAGCGTGGGCGCCGCGGCGGCGGCGTGGAGGCCGTGGGCGGCGGCCAGCGCCACCGGATCGGCGGCGAGCTGCCGGCCGACCGGGGCGTCGTCGGTGAGCTCGTGCAGGGTGAGCACGAAGACCACCGGGGCGCCGGTGAGCGCGGCGGTGTTGAGCGCCTCGTGAAAGGCCCCGCTGGCGGCGCTGGCGTTGCCCAGGAAGCACAGCACGGGGCGCCCACTCGACATCGCGAGCCCCACGGCGTGCAGGGCGCGGGTTCCGGGCGCGCCCTTGGACGGCGCGAGCTTGTACGGTCGCAGCCCGTAGGCCTGGGCGAGCCGCTCGGGGGTGGCCCCGCGCAGCACCAGGCCGGCGCGCTCGCGCGGCCCGGCGACCACCCAGTCGCCCTTGGGCGTGGCGGCCAGGGCGCCGGCCACGATGGGAGCCAGGCCGCCGATGGGCAGCGCGTGGTCGGGGGCGTGGCCCACGGCGGCGCAGAGCGCCTCCGAGGCCAGGTGGAGGCGATGAACGGCGTCTTCGTGCGTCATCGCAGATCCAGCAGCAGGCTCGCCGGCGTCTCGAGGATGCCCTTCAAGAAGCTGACGAAGCGCGCGGCCACCGCGCCGTCGATGACCCGGTGGTCGAAGCTGGGCGACAGGTACATCATCTTGCGGGGCACCACCGCGCCGTCGATGACCATGGGGCGGTCATGGATCTGGTTGACGCCGAGGATGGCCACCTCGGGGTGGTTGAGGATGGGCGTGGCGAAGCGCCCGCCGATGTTGCCCACGCTGGTGATGGTGAAGGTGCCGCCCTGCAGCTCGTCGAGCCGGACCTT
This sequence comes from Myxococcota bacterium, assembly GCA_040264415.1. Classification (GTDB taxonomy): domain Bacteria; phylum Myxococcota_A; class UBA796; order UBA796; family UBA2385; genus M30B51. Next base: position 1,104 of record JBDQIL010000389.1, on the reverse strand, counting down.
GCCTTCGCGGGTGCGCTGGGTGAGGTCGGCGATCTCGGCGGCCAGCTGCACGACGCTCTTCGACTCGACGTTCTTGATCACGGGCACGTACAGGCCCTGCGGCGAGTCGGTGGCGATGCCGATGTTGACCGCGGCCTTCACGTGCAGCGCGAAGTCACGCTCGTCGATGTTGGCGTTGATCTTGCGGAACTCGGGCTGACGGAAGGCCACGCACAGCGCCTTCATGATGAAGGGCAGGTAGGTGACCTTGGCGCCCATCTGGGCTGCGAAGGGCTTGAGCTGGCGGCGCATCTCGACGAGGTTGGTGGCGTCCACCTCGTCTACGTAGGTGAAGTGCGGCGCGATGCGGTAGCTCTCGACCATCTTCTCGGCGATCTTGCGCCGCAGGCCCACGATCTTGATGACCTCGTCTTCGCCGGCCGGGGCGAGGGACGGCGGCAGGGCCGGGGGCGCCCGCAGGGCCGAGGGGTGCTGGACGAAGGCGTCGATGTCGGCCTTGAGCACGCGCCCGGCGCTGCCCGAGCCCGGCACCGCGTCGATGTCGACCTCGGCCTTGCGGGCGTGCGAGCGCACGGCCGGCGTGGCGAGCGTCTTGCCCGAGGTGCGGGGGGCTGCAGGGGCGGCGACCGCAGGGGCGGCGACCGCAGCCGCAGGCATGGGTGCGGCCGGCGCGGCTGTCGGAGCGGGCGCGGCCGTCGGAGCGGGCGCGGCCGTCGGAGCGGGGGCGGCCGGCGCGGGCGCGGAACCTGCGGCGCCGGTGTCGATCTCCACCAGCGGGCTGTGGACCTTGATCACGTCGCCGGGGCTGCCGTGCAGGCGGGCCACGCGGCCGCCCTGCGGGCTGGAGATCTCGACCGTGGCCTTGTCGGTCATGATCTCTGCGACCGGCTGGTCTTCGGTGATGGCGTCGCCCTCCTGGACCAGCCAGGAGACGATCTCGCCCTCGACGACGCCTTCCCCGATCTCGGGGAGCTCGAAGGTGAACATGGGGAGATGATTTCCCGGCACAGCTTGCAGCTCTTGTGGAGCATGGGCCGAGAACTAAACTGTGATCCCTTGGGTGCTGGTCGCGTGGTCCACATATGGTCGCGTCATGACTCATTC